>JAFSUE010000326.1 GCA_017445435.1 Selenomonadaceae bacterium
CAGCTACAAACTAACATCGTGCCAAAAGTTCAGAAACCTTATTTACCTTCAATCAAATACATTCGCGGCGTATCAATGCTCGGCGTCGTTGCAATTCACGTAGGCGCACAGTATTTGACTAATCCCACGCCAAATTTGCATTTGGTCACAATTTTGGAAATCGTTTCACGTTTCAGCGTGCCGATTTTCTTTTTTATTTCAGCATTCGGACTTTTCTATAAAATTGATTTAAACGCGCCATTCAGCTACAGAAATTTTCTGCGTCGAAGATTTAAAGCGGTATTGTTGCCATATATTTTTTGGTCGGTGCTGTACATTGTCCACGACAATTATTTTTACGGTACAGGCATTCCCGCGCTAGGTTACGCGATACAAATTTTATTTTTCGGCTTGGCAAAATATCAGCTGTACTTCCTAGTACTGCTAGTGTGGTTTTATCTGTTAATGCCGATATGGATAAAAATTTTGCGCGGCATAACGCGGGAAAAATTTATGGCGATATTCATTGCGCAAATCGCCTTCAACTATTTTTCCAGCTACAATACGGAACTTGCCAGCTTTATAGCATTTCTGCCGAATGATTCATTGTTGAAATTATTTTTAATGTGGCGGCTGAATTATTTGGTGTTGCACTACGTATTTATATTTTTACTCGGCGGATTTTTCGGCGTACATTCGCAGGAATTTTTCAAGTGGTTATCTGCGCGGAAAAGTTTTATCTGCTTAGCATTCGTGACGACGTTGACACTTTTTGTAGGATATTTTTATTGGCTGATTTACGCGAAGGGCTACGACGTATTGTCCGCGATAAATACGGCTCATCAACTTTCGCCGCTAGGATTTTTATATACAATCGCCACGTCAGTATTTTTATTTATGCTGTTTCAATGCTACAGATTCGCGCGACCGATACAAGCATTGCTGGATTATTTAGGCGCCAATTCTTACTTGGTGTACTTACTTCACCCGCTAGCGATAACGTATTTAAGCAAGTGGCTAGCCGAATCAGGGCGGCTGATGACTGCGCCGAATACGATAATTTTTTTCTGGCTAACGGTGTTAATGTCACTTATAATTAGTTCGACAATAAAAATAACAATGGGATTATTAAGCGGCAAAAAATAATTATTTAGTTAGTAGTTAGTAGTGAGTAGTTAGTAGTTTTCATTACGCATTAAGCATTACGCATTCCTAATTAATAGAAAGGATTTTTAAATTGATTAAGATACGAAATTTAAAATTGCAACTTGGACAGAAAGAAATTTTTTCAGCGTTGAACTTAGACGTACAGCGCGGCGAAAAAATCGGCGTCGTAGGTTGCGAAGGCGCGGGAAAATCTTCATTGCTTGACATAATCGCGGGACGTTTACCAGCAACGTCTGGCGAAGTTCGCGTAACTGGCGAAGTTTTAACCGTCACGGGTAGCGTTTACTCCGATTATTCCGAACTTCATATGGCGGAAATGTCGACGATTGACAAACTTAAACGTACACTGCGCGGCTTGAATGACGCTGAAATAATTTTACAGCTTGATGAACCGACGAAGAATTTAGATTTTAACGGCGTCGAATGGCTGATAAAATTTTTAACGACGCGCGAAAATTTAACTGCCGTCATAGTCAGCAACGACAGATATTTTTTGAAGGCTACTTGCTCAAAAATTATTAAGCTGGGCGAAAAAAAAATTGCGCCGATAAACTTTGAACTGGCTGAAAATTTTCCCGCGACTGATCCCAAAGATTTAACCGCGCCGATAGTTTTGGAAGTCAACGATTTAATCAAAGTTCGTGACGGCGAGCCGATTTTTCAAAATTTAAATTTCACGATTCGACGCGGTCAAAAAGTTGCATTAGTCGGGCGGAATACAATGGGGCAATCGCGCTTGCTGAAAACTTTAAATGCCGTCTGGCGCAATGAACATACGGCGGATTCTTTCAAAGGCACGGTAAAATTTGGCGACGACGTGAAAATTGCGTATATGCCACAAGTCTATTCCAGTACGGCGGCGCGTGCTAAGCTTGAAGAAATTCAAAACGTTGACGCAAATTTTTTACTGCTGGACAACGTGACGACTTGCCTTGACCTTCCGCAAATTGAAGAATTTGAACGTGCGCTGAAAAATTTTAGTGGCACGATAATTTTTGCCGATAAAGACCGCGTACTTGTTGAGACGTTGGCAAATAGAATTATCGACGTGACGCCGAACGGTACGGTTGATAGAATTTGTAGCTACGAAGATTTTTTGAAGAATGAAACAGTTCAACAGCAGATTAAAGAAAAATATTTGGAGTCTTAAAAAATTGGAGGAAATTTGAATGGCACTTAGAGGATTGAGAGGCGCAATAACTGTTGAAGAAAATTCGCAGAAAGCAATTTGGGCGGCGGCGCAACTTTTGATAACGGAGCTTATGTCGGCAAATCAAGTTCACCCTGAAATGGTCGGCGCGATAATCTTTTCTTCCACGAAAGATTTAACTGCCGCGTTTCCAACTGCAGGCGTTAGGCAACTTCCGTCTTTCCAATATATTCCGTTTTTCGATACGGTAGAAATTGACGTTGAAGGAAGTATGCCGATGTGTCTGCGCGTTTTAGTTTTGGCGGACATTGATAAAAGTTTGAATGAAGTTTGCCACGTCTACTTGGGCGACGCTAAAAAACTTCGTCCAGATATTAGCTTTTAGGGTTTAGCCTGTAGCTTGTAAAATTTTATACTACTTACACCATAAATCATACTTTCTAAAAAATTCTTGCAACATTTAACATTGATAACTATAATATCAATGTTCTAGAACAATAAATTTTTTTACAAAATTTGAAAGCGAGGAAAATTTTTTGGAACATTATTTTCAACCAGAAATTGAATGTGCGCCAGTAGAAAAATTGCGCGAAATTCAAAATAAACTGTTGCCCGCGCAGGTTCAACACGTATGGGATAATGTCCCTTACTACCGCAAAAAAATGCAGGATAAAGGCGTTGAGCCAGGCGACATTAAATCTGTCGACGACTTGTACAAGTTGCCCTTCTTGACGAAGGCTGATTTAAAGGAAGCCTATCCATACGGTTTACTTGCATTGCCGCTGGAAGATTGCGTACGTATTCAATCAACGTCAGGCACGACTGGAAAGCGCGTTGTATCCTTTTATACGCAACATGACATTGACATTTGGGACGAATGTTGCGCCCGTGCAATTATGATGGCTGGCGGCACAAATAAAGACGTTTGCCAAGTGTCCTATGGCTACGGATTATTCACTGGCGGACCTGGTCTTAATGGCGGTTCACATAAAGTTGGTTGCTTGACAATCCCGACAAGTTCAGGAAATACCGAACGGCAAATTATGTTCATCATGGATTTGCAAGCAACGATACTTTGTTGTACGCCGAGTTATGCCGCGTATTTGGGCGAATCAATGCACGAAATGGGCTATACGGCTGAAACTATTCCGCTGAAGGCTGGAATTTTCGGTGCAGAGGCATGGTCTGAAGAAATGCGCCGCGATATTGAAAAAACTTTAGGCATTAAAGCTTACGACATTTACGGCTTGACAGAAATTTCTGGTCCTGGTGTCTCCTGTGAATGCTCCGAACAAAATGGAATGCACATTCAAGAAGATCATTTTTACCCTGAAATTATCAATCCTGAAACAGGCGAAGTTTTGCCCGAAGGTCAACTTGGCGAATTAGTTTTCACTTGCCTTGATAAAAAAGCCTTCCCGCTCCTTCGCTACCGTACCCGCGATATTTGTAGCTTGAAACGTGAAAAATGCCCCTGCGGACGCACCACAATTAAAATGACGCGGCTGAAAGGTCGTACTGATGATATGCTTATCATTCGCGGCGTCAACGTCTTCCCAAGTCAAATTGAAACTGTCCTGCTCAAAAACGGTTACGCGGCGAATTATCAAATTATCGTTGACCGCGTCAACCATACTGATACTTTCGATATTAACGTTGAAATGACGCCTGATATGTTTACTGATAACGTCGGCGAAGTTCAAGGCAGAAAGAAAATTTTGGAAGACGGTTTACGTTCAATGCTCGGCATCAAAGCGAAGGTTAATCTTGTTGCGCCGAAGTCAATCACGCGCAGTGAAGGTAAAGCTGTTCGCGTCATCGACAAGAGAAAAATTTAGTAGAGGAGGGAAAATTTATGAGCGTCAATCAAGTTTCCGTGTTTCTTGAAAATAAACCTGGAACGCTTAATCATATGACTGAAGTTTTGGCAAACGGCGGAATAAATATTCGTGCCATGTCGCTTGCTGATACAAAAGACTTCGGCATTGCGCGGCTTATCGTCAATGACGTTTATGAAGCAACTAACGTTTTGAAGGACGCAAATTTTGTAGCAACTTTCACGCCTGTTTTAGTTTACACCGTTTCCGATGAAACTGGCGGACTCAATGACCTTTTGAAATTTTTCACTGAATCGGACGTGAATATTGAGTATATGTACGCATTTGCTGGCAAGACACGCGCTTATATGATTTTCCGCGTGAGTGACACAAAGACGGCTGAAAAAACTTTAGCGGCTAAGGGTTTAAAATCTTTATCGCAGGAAGAAATTGCAGAAGTTTAA
>JAFSUE010000327.1 GCA_017445435.1 Selenomonadaceae bacterium
ATTTGTCGACAAAGTCTATACTTTCATTGCGCCGAAAATTTTGGGCGGAAAAAATGCGCCTACCGCAGTAGCAGGCGCTGGCTTTCAAAATTTGTCAGACGCTGTGCAGTTTAAAAATGTTAGCGTCGAAAAAATTGGTACAGATATTTTAATAATTGGTAATGCGTAATGCGTAATGAAAACTTACTCTCTAATAAGAAAAAATAGTTTAATTAAACAAATTCAGAAATGTATCCTTCGTGACAATCTGCGGATCAAAATTTATATCCCATTGTTCGTCATCAGCTTTTTCAAAAATTGCGCCAGCGGCACGCAAAATATCTTTCAACTTCAAGCACGATTCTAACGAAGTACGCAACGCCGCCGTCATACGCGCAGAATTTTCATCACTACGTGCAACAATCCTTGAACCAGTTGACGCTGAAGTCAAGTAAAATTTTTTATTACCTTCTGCGTCGCCGCTTAAAAATCCTAAAAACATTTCGCCGCCTTCAATTTTATTCGGCAGACAAAAAGATATTTCGTGCGAATTAATCAAATATTTTCTGTTAATCTTGCCTTCCTTCACGTCGCCAAGAATAATTTTAAACGGTACACTTTGACGATTTTGGGTGTAACAATTCAGATTGACCATTAACATTTCATCTTGTATCGATTCGCCGACAAAGAAAGCCTCTGTTGCCCCGCCTTTTTCGACGGGTGCATCTGTCATATCGCCAGAAAAAATCACTGCTTTATTTTTCGTATCGATAAAATTTCCATCCTCAAAGTCATTATGCCAGCCAATATCGCGTTTATCAGAATTTAAATGTAGGTCTAAATCTACGCGCTCACCGTTCGGCAGATTGAACCAATGCACACCGACGATAACTGATTTTCCTGCGAAAGTGTACGCTGAACCAAAAGGAATTTCGCCCACAAATTTTTTCTCACTGATTGGCGCGGCGTAATTCAAATTTTCAGGCAGATAAATTTTTTTACCTTCGACGTTGGGGCGTACAGTCTCAACAATCGAATTCATAATCGTTGATAAAATTTCGTAGTTCAACTTAAATTTTTTATCGTACTCTTCAACAAAAACTTTTCCGTTGCGAATCATATACGCGATACTTTCAGGCGTCGACGTTCTAAAAAGTATAGCGTTGACCAGCGAAATTTTTTTAAACACCGTAACTTTTTCAAGTTCGCGTTTCAATTCGTCAACGTCAATTTTTTTATTGGAAGTTATCGTATCTAAAATTTTCGGTGTCAAGGGCTTGTGGTACTTGTCAGCAAGCTTGCGCATTTTATTTATTGTAGCCTTCATAAATTTTGAATACGGCTTGAACGCCAGCCATAGCGGCTTGTACCTGTGAAAAACTTCCGCCAATTTTTCAATGCCATTAACAGAAATGTACGCGGAAAAAAATTTATCAAAGTCAATTCCAGTGAATAATTTGTCTAAAGCCGCAAATTTTAGTTTTTGAATTGTTTCAGGCGATTTTATCAGCAATGTTGAACCGCTGGAAAGATAAATCATATAGCGCAAAAATTCAACTGGATTTTTCGGCAACAGTCCCAAAAGTTCACAAAGGCGGACGCGCAATTCTTTATTCGGTACGGCGTCAATGTCAAGTTTCATTTCAAGATAGCTGATTATCGTTACAAGATGTTTCAACGTATCATCAGCAAGCGCAATGCCCGACATAATCATTTTTTCTGCGCGGGTTTTAATTTCTTCGGTAGAAATTGAATTTATAATTGTCAACTTAACAGGCGTCGAATCTTTTGGCAATTCTAATTCAGCGGGCGGAATGAAAACTATATCGCGATTAAAAATTCCCAGCATTTCAGCGCCGTAGGTCGTCATATAATGTAAAATTTTATTGAGGAAAATTTTTTCCTGCGAAAGTTCAGTAACGGTCTGAAAAGATTTATAAAAGCCTTGATTCAACTGGAAAATATCGTAGCCAAAATTTTCAGCGATGAAGGCGTTGAGACTACCGCTAGCAATGAATGGACACCCTTGAAAGGCGGCGTCTGTGATAAAAAATCCTTTTAAAATATTTTCTTCGTTATTCAAAGTAAAATTATCGTTAGGGACGTTTTCAAAAATCGGCGCGGCTTTAAATAGCGACAAAACGGCTTCAATAAATTTTTTCGTTGCCTTGTCGGGGAATAGATCCATTTGCGAATAATTTTTCAAGTTCATCATTCCTTTCAATAAAATTAAAGGCGATTGAGTTTTCAGCTCAAACGCCGTTATTTTTTTATTTATTGTCAGCGGAAAGTAAAAAACTGTTCAGGAGTGCCTTACGGCTAAAGGAACTTTCTATGCCGACAAAAGGCGGAGAGTAAGCAGATTTTAAAGTCGACGTTCCCACGCCGTAAAAAGGAACTCTCTTTGCCTAAAAATTTTTCAGCTAATATTTTTATTTAGCAGAAAGTATAACTGATTAAAAATTTTATTGTCAAGTATAAAAAGGAAATTTATTCTTCGTCGTCGACATATTCTTCAACTTCAACTTCATCAACAATTTCAACTGGCTGTTCAGACGACACAGAATTTTTCTTGACGGACGCCAAAACTTTTTCTTCAATCTCGGCAATTTTTTCAGGGTGTTCCTCCAAATATTTTTTAGCGTTTTCCTTACCTTGCCCAATTTTTTCTTCGTTGTAATAAATGAACGCGCCACGCTTAGTAAGAACTTCAAATTCAACGCCCATATCCAAAAGTCCGCCAATTCGCGAATAACCTTCGCCGTACGTCAAATCAAATTCGGCAGTCTTGAACGGCGGCGCAACTTTATTTTTAGCAACTTTAATCTTAACGCGGTTTCCAATAACTTCAGTCCCTTGTTTAATTGCCTCACCTTTGCGAACTTCAAGGCGAATACTTGAATAAAATTTTAAGGCTCTACCGCCAGTCGTCGTTTCAGGGTTGCCAAACATTATTCCAACTTTTTCGCGAATCTGATTTATGAAAACGGCAATAGTACTTGTCTTGCTGATGACGCCAGCTAATTTGCGCATTGCCTTACTCATCATTCTTGCATGCAGACCAACTTGAGCGTCGCCCATTTCACCTTCAATTTCCGCCTTCGGTACAAGCGCGGCAACTGAATCGACGACGACAATATCAACTGCGCCACTGCTTATAAGTGAATCAGCAATTTCAAGCCCCTGTTCGCCAGTGTCAGGTTGCGCTACTAAAAGTTCGTCAATGTCAACGCCCAACTTTTTAGCGTAGACTGGATCGAGCGCGTGTTCAGCGTCGATGAAAGCCGCCGTGCCGCCGTGCGCCTGCATTGATGCAATCATATGAAGGGCAACGGTAGTTTTACCGCCAGCCTCTGGTCCATAAATTTCAATAATTCTACCGCGTGGAAGTCCGCCAATGCCAAGTGCTACGTCAAGCGGCAAAATTCCAGTAGGTATTGCCTTAACGTCAAGCCGCGCCGCTTCGCCCAACTTCATAATTGAACCTTTGCCAAAAGATTTTTCAATCTGTTTCATTGCCGCCGCGAGCGCTTCTTTTTTTTCCAAAATTCATACCTCCAAATTTTTATCTGATAAAGTGCGTGAAAATATGTTCTTCCTTTTCAGGCAGACCAAATTTTTCTTTGCCAAGTTCGATACTCTTCATTAAGAAAATCATATTCCGCGCTAAAGTCCGCATTGTCTGCAAACCTTCGCCGTCCTGCGTTGCTTGTCCTTGTTCAAGTCCAAAAGCATTATTCCAATATTGACTGGACGCAATGGGCATATTGCTAATCGTGAAATATTTGTTAAGTTCATCAAAAGTTGCCGTCGTACCTGCGCGGCGAGCAATAGCGATTGACGCGCCAACTTTCATTGTCTTATCAAAGTGCGTGCTGAAAAAAAGTCTGTCAAGAAAACTGATTAACGTACCATTTGCCGACGCGTAATAAACGGGCGTTGCGACAATAAGTCCGTCCGCCTGTTCAAAAAGCGGCGCCGTTTCATTCACAATATCTTTGAAGACGCATTGCCCAGTTTTAAAACAATTTCCGCAAGCTACACAGCCACGTACAATTTTATTGCCGACGTGTACGACGTTACTTTCAATGCCTTCTGCCTCAAAAATTTTTACAACTTCGCCGATAGCAGTTGCCGTGTTACCTTTAGCGTGCGGCGAACCGTTAATAATTAAAACTTTCATCTGTAAGCTCTCCCTGTATTTTTTAACAAATTTTACCATAAAAAATTTTTGCTAGCAAATTGTGACAGCCGCCACTGCGCAGGTTTACGCGGCAATTTTAATTATTGCGGCAGTTGAAAAATTTGATATAATAACCGCGTTGATTTTGACAAGCTACAAATTTTGCGGCGAATTGTACGGTGAATTTTTATGAGTCTTGAAAATATTTTCTTTCAGCCTAGTTACGTAAAAAAATTTTTTTGTGACGGGCAAAAGTGCGGCGCTCAATGTTGCAAACGTTGGATTATAAATATTGACACGCCAACTTTGAACGAATACGCGCAGATTGAATCGCCCGCTAAAGAAATTACATCCAAAATAAAAATGTCCACCGAAACGGGCTTTTATGCCGTGACGCTGGACGAAAATTTAAACTGCCCATTCCTTACGGCGGAAAATCTTTGTATCCTACAAAAACAGTACGGCGAAAAAATTTTATCGTCGACCTGTCAAACTTTTCCGCGCAGTATCTATCAAATTGCCGATATTCACGAACGCTCTTTAAGTTTGACTTGTCCACTTGTCGCCGAACTTGCACTAACTCCAACCGCGCCAATGGAATTTGAAATTGTCAATGAATTTATCCCGCGTGATACAAAAATCGTCGAGAAAATTCATAAAGTGCCGAATGAAATTATACCGTACATTTTGGAAATTCAAGTGACGGCGATAAAAATTTTGCAGGAACGAAATTTGCCGCTTGACTTACGATTGACGGCGCTGGAAATTTTTTTAGACCGCGTCGAAGAATCAGTAGCCGACGGAAATTTTATTGAACTCAATCAGCTGGCTGAAACGTACCAGTCACAAAATTTTTTACTTGAAACATTTTTGCCGCTGGCGTCGAAATTCGATTTAACGCCGCCGAATTTTATCAAGGCAATGTTGAATGGCTTACTTGAAACTTTTCAAGACGGCGAAAAATATTTATCCGCGCTAAGTGAAAGTTTAAATCTGCGCGGCAATTTTTCAATCGACGAACTTTTCACCAGCTACGTCAAAAGTAAAAGCCAGCGTGAAAAGTTTGTAGCGAAATTCAGCACGGTATTTGAAAATTATCTTGTCAACAATTTTTTCCTGCACCTGTACCCTTACCGCGTCGACGGCTCAATCAGTCAAAATTTCGGCGTCTTCCTTACGTCGTACAAAATTATTGAGCTTGTAACTTTTTGCGCGGCGGAAAGTAAAAGTGACTTGATAAAAATTATTTCAGAATTTGAAAAAAAATATTTAGGATTTTGAAAGGTGAACGCAATGTATAAATCAGGATTTATCGCGGTGATTGGGCGTCCGAACGTCGGCAAGTCCACGCTGATAAATAAAATTATCGGACAGAAAATCGCCATTATGTCAGACAAACCGCAGACGACGCGCAGTCGTATTCAATGTATTTTGACGCAGGACGACGCGCAGATTATTTTTCTTGATACGCCTGGCATTCACAAGCCAATGTTCAAACTTGGCGAATATATGTTAAAGGCGGCGGAAGGTACGTTGAAGGAAGTTGACGCGATTTTCTTCGTGATTGACGCGACGGAAAATTTTGGCGGCGGTGAAAAATATATCCTTGAACGCCTTGAAAGTACGACGGCGCCAGTTATCCTTGTCATTAACAAAGTTGATTTGATTGATCGTGAAAAAATTTTGCCGATAATCTCAACGTATTCTGCGCGGCGAAATTTTGCGGCAGTCGTACCAATTAGCGCGGTTGACGGTACGAACATTGACACGCTGATTGATGAGGCGAAAAAATTTTTGCCAGAAGGTCCAAAATATTATCCCGCCGATATGGTGACGGATCAGCCTGAACGGTTAATCGTTGCTGAATTGATTCGTGAAAAAATTTTGCACGTTACAGAAGATGAAGTTCCGCATTCCGTAGCCGTCGACATTGAAGAAATTACGCCGCGTAAAAATGCGCCTACGTATATTCGCGCCGTGATTTACGTTGAACGTGATTCGCAGAAAGGAATTATCATCGGTAAAGGCGGCGAACTTTTAAAGGGTATTGGTAAAAATTCCCGCCCTGAAATTGAAATGCTTTTAGGTACGAAAATTTATTTGGATTTATGGGTAAAAGTAAAGCGCGGCTGGAGAAATTCCAACGGCGCTATACAAAATTTTGGGCTAGGAAGTGAGCAATAAGTTTGATTAACGAAAATAAAGAAAAAAGTTTAGCTGGGAAAATTTCCGAACAATTTATGAACGGCTTGATAATTTTAGCGCCGCCCGCAATTACGGCGTTTGTCGTTATGTGGATATTAAATTTGACGGAAAATAAAATCGGCGTCGAAATAGAAAAATATTTTAACGTACATTTTCCTGGCATCGGTTTAATTTCGATTGTACTTTCCATTTGGATAGTTGGGCTAGTATTCGGTCACACTTTCCCACAAAAAGTTATTAAAGTCGTCGAATATTTTTTAGATAAAATTCCCGTCGTGAAATTTATTTACAGTTCGGTCAAACAATTTTCAAAGGCAATATTTGAGTCGAACTCATCATTTCAAAAAGTTGTACTCGTCCCCTATCAAGGAAATTTAGTTATGGGATTTTTAATGCGGAACGTACCAGAACCAGTTCAGCGAAAGTTGGGCGATGAATATGTTTGCGTCTATGTTCCTTGGAGTTTGAACATGACGGCGGGAATGAATTTGTTCGTGAAAAGGTCCGATTTAGTTTTACTTGATATGGATATGGAAGACGGCTTGCAATTCATTTTGACGGCGGGTACTGGCGCTAAAAAAATTGAACGATAAAATTTAGGTGGTGTTTGTAAAGTTAAACGTTATAAAATTTTTTTTATTTTTAATAAACTACTTTTTCTTTGGCGCAAAGAAAAAGTAGCAAAAAGAAACATAGCGGCATTTGTGCGCCCACGATTAACTTTTTAGCAGTTTAAACGTTTCACCGCGTCCCATTTGTTGCGACTATCCAACGTTGCAGTGGCGCTGGGAAATGCCGCTGATTTCCTTAATTTTTATTTTACAAACTTACCATAAATATTTTACTTTCGCGCAGATTTACGGACGGCGATAGATTTTTTAATACCGCTTTCGATTCGGCGTAACCTTTCAACTTCATCATTCGTCACAAGCATTATAGCCGTGCCAGCTTGACCAGCTCGACCAGTCCTGCCGATTCGGTGAATGTACGTTTCAACGTCGCGCGGTACGTCGTAGCTTATAACGTGCGTTATGCCCTCAACGTCAAGCCCACGCGCCGCAATGTCCGTTGCTACTAAAAACTGTATTGACGCCTCACGAAATTTTTTCATTACAAAATTTCTCTGCTGTTGCGTTAAATCGCCGTGAAGTTCATCGACAGAAAATTTCTGCGTGGCAAGTTCCAACGCCAACTTCGACGCCGTTTCTTTCGTCGCACAAAAAATTATTGCCAAATATGGATTTTCCGCCGTTAAAATTTCAACAAGCCGATTAAATTTTTTTTCAGGCTTAACCTTCACGATAACTTGATTGATATTTTCAAGCGTGACAGTTTTGGGCTCAATGAAAATTTCTTGCGGCTTGCTCATAAAATCTGCGGCAAGTTGACGAATCCTTAATGGCATTGTCGCCGAACATAAAATTAATTGACGGTCAGACGCCGTTTCACGCAGTAAAAGTTCAACGTCTTCGATAAAGCCTAACTTCAAAAGTTCATCAGCTTCATCAATCACGATTTTATTAGCGTTTGAAAGTTTAATCGTGCCGCGTCGCAAATGGTCAAGCAACCTACCAGGCGTACCGATTATAATTTGCGGTGAATGACGAAGTTTATTTTTTTCGCGTTCAACGTCTTGTCCGCCGCAAATTAAAATTGTTTCCAGTTCCAAAATTTTAGCAATCTGCGCGGCAACTTTAGAAATTTGCGTGGCAAGTTCCCGTGTTGGCGCAATTATCAGCGCTTGAGTCACAGGAATTTTTTTTATGCGTTCAAATGTCGGCAGAAGGAACGCTAAAGTTTTGCCCGTGCCAGTTTTCGCCTGTATGATTAAATCGCGTCCAGTCCGCGCAGTTGGAATGACTTTTTCTTGAACGGGCGTTGCGTCGATTATGCCTTGACGCTTTAAAAGTTCGCAGACTTCCACGTTAATTTTCAATTCATTAAATTTCAATTTTATTCCCTCCAATAATTTTTGACAGAAAATAGGCGCTGTGATAGAATTTTTCTAAAACTTAAAGACAGGTGGTATTTTTGAATTTTTTAGCGGCATCGGGAGTCACGGTAGAAATTTTGCAACTCCTTGAAGAAAATTTGCGCCAATCCGTAACCGAAGATGAATTTATAAAAAAATCTTGTACGCCGTTGATTCAAGGCGGAAAACGTCTGCGACCGATGCTTTTTTTATTGTGCGCAAATTCACGCGAAAAAATTTTGCCAGAAAAAATTTTACCTTTAGCCGTAGCGCTTGAACTTATTCACACTGCAAGCTTAGTTCACGACGATATTTTAGACGGATCGAAAAAGCGGCGCGGCGTTGAAACTACCAATTCAAAATACGGTGCGCAAATTGCAGTTTTAATCGGCGATTATCTTTTTGCAAAGGCTTTTCAACTTGTGGCGGAAGGCAACTACGGCGATGAAGTCGCGTTAATTTTGTCTAAGCTCGTGAAAAATCTTTGTCGCGGCGAAATTATGCAGGATTTATCGCTGTTTGAAATTCCGACGCTTGAGGAATATTATTCGCGAATAAATTTTAAGACGGCGATTTTTCTTTCAGCGTGTTGCAGATTGGGCGGGATAATCGGCGGTTTGAATCGTGACGAAGTCGACGGCTTGACGGTGTACGGAAATTCGCTTGGACTTGCCTTTCAAATTGTCGACGACGTTTTAGACTTTTTCGGTGACGAACAACTGACTGGAAAAAGTTTAGGCAGTGACTTAAAAAGCGGCGTTATCACTTTGCCCGTGATTCGCGCGTTGAAGGTTAGCGATGAGGCGGAAAATTTGCGCGGGATTGTCACGAATAAAAATATTTCGCGTGAAGACATTTCAGCCGCCGTAAAAATTGTTCACGGTACAGATGCTTTTGACTACTGCAAATTCCGTGCATTGGCGCACATTGACGTAGCGCGAATTAGTTTACCGCAAATAAAAAATTCCGTCAAACTTGCGCTTGAACAAGTCGCAGACTTTGTAGTAATGCGTAATGCGTAATGATAAAACTACTAACTACTGACTACTAACTACTAACTACTAACTACTAACTAAAAATTTGCTTGCATTTAAAATTTTATTGTGGTAAACTTAACGCCGTTAAAAATCCTTGTCGGGACGTAGCCCAGTTTGGTAGAGCGCTTCCTTGGGGTGGAAGAGGTCGTGAGTTCAAGTCTCGTCGTTCCGACCATTCAAAGAAATTTTCAAGACTGTCGATAAAGTTTTGTTTTTCGGCGGTCTTTTTCAGTTAATTAGGAATTAGTAATGCGTAATGCGTAATGATAAATTTTAAGGGGAAAAGCAAATGAAAAAAATTTCTATACTCGGGTCAACTGGTTCAATCGGTACACAAGCGCTTGACGTTGTACGCAAATTGCCTGACGAATTCAAAATCTGCGCGTTGGCGGCAAATTCCAACGTCGAATTATTTTCTAAGCAAGTCGAAGAATTTCAGCCAGAATTAGCCGTACTTGCTGACGAAGACGCCTACAAAAAATTTACGGCGAAAAGAAATTTTCCTGCAACACAAATTGCAGGAGGTAGACAAGCTTTAATTGACGCGGCTGGTTACGGCGACGCTGAAATTGTTTTAACGGCAATGAGCGGCTTTGCTGGACTTGAACCAACGATTAACGCCATTGGTCACGGTAAAAATATTGCGCTTGCCAATAAAGAAACGCTTGTCGTTGCTGGCGAAATTATCATCAATATGGCGAAAGATTTTAACGTAAAAATTTTGCCAGTCGACAGCGAACACGGCGCAATTTTCCAATGTCTGCAAGGTGAAAATTCAGCTGACGTTGAAAAAATTTTACTTACGGCATCGGGCGGACCTTTTCGCGGGAAAACTTTTGACGAACTGCAAAACGTTACTGTCAACGAAGTTTTAGCGCATCCAACATGGAATATGGGAAAAAAAATTACCGTAGATTCAGCGTCACTCGTTAATAAAGGACTTGAAGTCATTGAGGCACACTGGCTATACGGTATCGATTATGATAAAATTCAAGTCGTCGTCCACCCGCAAAGTATCATTCATTCAATGGTAGAATTTCGCGACGGCTCGATAATCGCACAACTTGCTGAACCTGATATGCGATTGCCGATTCAGTACGCCCTGACTTATCCGCGCAGATTACAAGCGCCGATAAATCGTTTGAACTTTTGGCAGATGAAAGATTTGACTTTTGAAGAACCAGACTTAAAAACTTTTCGCGGTCTTAAGCTTGCTTATGAAGTTGGGAAAATCGGCGGTACGTTGCCTTGCGTATTCAATGCGGCAAATGAAGTTGCTGTCAATGCGTTTCTGCGCGGGCAGATAAAATTTTTGCAGATTTACGACGTTATTGAAAATGCGCTGGAAAGTCACGCCGTCTTAAAAAATCCTGCGTTCGGTGTTTTGACTATGGAAGATTCAGCGGTTAGGATTTTATCTGAAAAATTTATTGAGCATCTTTAAACTTAGCTACAATATAAACTTATTCCCACACCGATTGCAGATGTAAGTATTAAGCCACTGATTGTACAGTATAGGATATTTTTCTTTGTTAAACTTGGCGGCTTCGTCACTGCTTCCATAAAGACTAAGCGCTATAAAACCTAAAATAACCCCAACGATAAATAATCCACTTGTAAGGAACAGAGCCGCTAAACCACCACAGAGTATCATAGCGCCCCAGTGCGTTTCTTTTTTAGCGGGCGGTGCAACTTGTTGCGCTAATTGCGTAAGTCCCTCACCAATAATCCTTACCTCTTCCCCGTTTGAAGTGGTGATTTGGCTAGCCCCATTTTGATAAACGATAGAGCACTTTTGAATGTGTTCCGAATGACAATGTGGGCACATAAACTTTTCCATATTATTACCTCCTAGAAAAAA
>JAFSUE010000328.1 GCA_017445435.1 Selenomonadaceae bacterium
CAATGGCAAAAACTATTTATGATTACTGGTTTTTGCAGTTCGACTTCCCCGACGAAAATGGCAAGCCCTACAAATCTAGCGGCGGCAAAATGATTTACAACGCCGAACTTAAACGCGAAATTCCTTTTGGCTGGGAAGTTAAAAAACTTTCAAGCTTGTTGATAAAAAATTCAACGCCATTTAATTATCAGACTACAGCGCCGACAATCGACCTTAGCGTTATGCCTTCAAATTCAATATCGCTTGATAAATTAAACAGTAGCGATTTATTTTCTACGAATCTTTTTGAAATGAAGGAAGGCGATATTTTATTCGGCAGTATTCGTCCATATTTGAAAAAAGCGGGAATTGCGCCTTGCGACGGAGTTTTTGCTGGAACAATTTATTCATATAAAGTAAAAAATTTTTCCGACTATAACTTTGCATTGTCCACATTATGCAACGAAAATTTTTTTAATTATGCAATACAAATTTCTACTGGCACGAGGATGCCTGCCGTTAATAATGAAGTTTTGTTGTCTTACAAAGTAGCTTATTCAGAAAAAATTGCAGAACTTTTTAACAGAATCGATATAAAAAAATTTATTTGTAAAAATTGTCAAGAAAATTTTAAACTTGAAACATTGCGTGATTTTTTGTTGCCTATGCTGATGAATGGTCAAGTTAAGATTGAGGGGGGATAAAATGAATAATTTCAATGAAGCAACGCGAGTTCAAATGCCAGCGCTGGTGCATTTAACGCGAATCGGCTATAAATATTTGGGGCGCATTGCAGGGAAGATTAGCTACGACCACGACACAAATATTTTGACGGAAATTTTCACGAAACAATTTGAAAAGCTTAATCCCGACCATATTGGCAAGGCAGAAGAAATTTTGCGACAAATTCGACAGGAACTTGACAATGACGACTTGGGCAAAAGTTTCTACAAAATATTGATGAGCGTTTCGCCAGTTCGATTGATAGACTTTGACAACCCGCAGAATAATACTTTTCATTGTACGGCAGAATTTACTTGCAAGCGTGACCAAGATGAATTTCGACCCGACATCACGCTTTTTGTGAATGGTCTGCCGTTAATTTTTGTGGAAGTTAAACGCCCGAACAATCCAGGCGGAATGTTGGCTGAAAGTAAGCGAATGAATAAGTTGAGATTGTCAAATCCAAAATTTCGGCGGTTCATAAACATAACGCAGCTGATGATTTTTTCCAACAATATGGAGTACGACGCCGAAGGCGGAATAAAACCGATTCAAGGCGCGTTTTACTGTACAGGAGCGCGTCGCGAGGCGAAGTTTAATTGTTTTCGTGAAGAAAATCCTAAAATGGAAGACGTTGCCCCGTACATAAAAAATTTTCCGTATGGCGAAATAGATTCTGAAGTTGAGAAAAAAATTTTGAATGACTTCAACAATCAAGTTTTGCACAGTTCGCCTGAATATCAGACAAATTTAGATTACAACACGCCGACGAATAGAATTTTAACTTCAATGTGTGCGCCCGAAAGATTGTTATTCATTTTGAAGTACGGAATAGTTTACGTCAAAGATGAACGCGAAGTCGACGGCAAAATAGAAATTACCGACGAAAAACATATCATACGTTATCAGCAAATGTTCGCGGCGCTGGCGATAAAAGATAAACTTGACGCAGGGAAAAAATCGGGCGTAATTTGGCACACTCAAGGTAGCGGCAAGACGGCGTTGGCGTACCACTTAGTAAATGTTTTGACGGACTTTTACGCGGCAAAAAATGTTGTGGCGAAATTTTATTTTATCGTGGACAGATTGGACTTGCTGGACCAATCGAAAAGTGAATTTGAAAAACGCGGTTTAAGCGTACAAACTGCAAACTCACGGGATGAATTGATGAAACAATTTAGGACGAATCAATCATTGGAAGGCGTCAGCGGTCAACGTGAAATTGTCGTGGTGAACATTCAGCGGTTTGCAGAAGATAAAGTCGAAGTTAAGTTGCCGCCGTACGCTACAAATTTACAGCGAATTTTTATCATAGATGAAGCGCATCGCGGCTATCAGCCTGAAGGAAGTTTTCTTTTAAATTTATTTACCGCTGATAAAAATTCTGTGAAAATTGCGTTGACTGGTACGCCGCTATTGAAAGAGGAGCGGGCGTCGTGGAAAATTTTCGGCGAATATTTCCATACTTATTATTATGATAAATCGATTCGCGACGGCTACACTTTGAAAATAATTCGTGAAGATATTGAGACGAGCTACCGCGAAAAACTTTCGACGATTCACAGTAACTTGGAAAAGCTTGTACAGAAAAAGTCTGTGCAGAAAAATTTTATCGTCGAACATAAAAATTATGTACGCGAACTTGTCAAGTACATCATCACGGATTTAAAAAAGTTTAGAATGGTTCACGGCGACGATACGTTAGGCGGAATGGTAATTTGTGAGACTAGCGAACAGGCGCGAAAAATTTTTGAAGTGTTCGATGAAATTCAAAGTGAACTGAATAAAACTGATTCGCTAAAAAGTAATTTTAAAGCTGGCTTGATACTTTATGACAGCGGCGACAAGGAGACGCGCAAAAAAATTAAAGAAGGTTTCCAAAAATATTTTACGATTGACATTTTAATTGTGTTCAATATGCTGTTGACTGGTTTTGACGCGCCGCGCTTGAAAAGATTATATTTCGGCAGGAAGTTAAAAGACCACACTTTATTACAGGCGATAACGCGCGTTAATCGACCTTA
>JAFSUE010000329.1 GCA_017445435.1 Selenomonadaceae bacterium
ATATTGCGTACCGTCTTCACGACGCGGGCAAGTACGATGAAGAATTGGAAATTCTCAATGAAATTGTTGACCTTTACCGTAAAAATCACGCTGAAAATGGCGGCGATCGCTACTACATTATTGATGCGCTTAATAACGTTGCAAGTTTGCTTGAAGATTTAGGGCGCGAAGATGAAGTTGTCGAAATTCGCAGAAAAATTGTTGAGGAACATAAAAAAGATTATGACGACATTGTAAAAGATTCAAGCGAGACTTCCGACGACGCCATTTATGAGCTTGAAAATATTGCGGACGCCATTAACCAAGTTGGCGATTACGAAGAAGAATTGACGTACAGAAAAAAAATTGTCGAACTTCGCATTGCCGCTGATGCATTTTCGGACGACACGGTTAGAGCGTTAGAAAGTCTTGCTGATTTTTACAGGGAAAATGGCGACGAAGTAAAAGAATTTGAAACGCGCCTTCAAATTGTGGAAATTCGTAAAAAAATGCTTGAAACTTTACGCGCCGAATCCGACGAAGAGGAAATTAATTGGGCGCTGAAATGTTTGGCAACGGCTGAAAATGACGTAGGAAATTTTGACGAAGTGGCGTATTGGGAAGATGAACTTATAGCTAATCGCCGCCGCAGTGTTGAAAAGTTTGAAGATGAATTTGGCAGGACTGATTCTAAAACGATTAACGCGCTGAATAATCTTGCTGATGATTTAAATAATTATCACCTGTACGACGAAGAATTGACGGTACACCGTGAAATTGTCGACAGACTGCAGGAAGTTTATCTCGACGAAGTCAATGAAGAAATTTTTTCAGCGAAATGTGAACTTGCCTGGACTTTTAATCGCGAAGGAAAATACCTCGAATATTTAATTGCGTGTCAAGAAATTGCTGAACTTCAGCCGCAAATTGAATACGACGTAGACAGCATTATTCATTTTAACGCGGCTATGTACGAACGTGAAAAAATTATTGCGTTGCTCAAAAAAAATTATTCTGACGATGCCGAAGAAGTTATTGACGCGGAGGAAAAACTTGAAAATCTGCGCGGAAAACTCAACGGTGAAGATGTTGAAGACGTTGAAGACGTTGAGGAAGATTTTATTGACGAATCGGAAATTGAAAGTCGGCAGGAAAAATTAAATTCTTATCGTGAAGTTTTCGGAAATGAGCATTCCCGCACGCTTGAACTGCGCGAAAAGTTGGCGAATGACCTTGAAAAAATTTCCCGCGCAGATGAGGCGGCTAAACTTCGTGAAGAAAATTTGAAGGCTTACGAAACAATTATGAATCGGCGCGTTGAACGTTTTGGCGAATCGCACCGAATTACTTTAGACGGAATGCGCGATTACGCCGCCTACTTGGAAGAACTTCAACGCTACGATGACGCTGAAAAAATTTATCGCCGCCTTTGTACCGCTTACAAAAACAAATTTGCTGACGATAAGACAAATTACAGAATCATTAACGCGCTGACTGACCTTGCCGCGTTGCTTACGAAGGCTGAAAAATTTGACGCGGCTATTTCCGTACAAGATGAAATTGTCGGCTTGCTGAAAGAAAAATTTGTCGGCTACGAATTTTGCCATTATGTCATTGACGCGCTGGCGAATCTTGCAAACATTCACGTTGCTAAGAAAGATTTTGACGCGGCTATTTCCGTACAAAATGAAATTGTCGAACTGTTAAAGCGGCGCTATGAAGGCTATGAAAATCACAGCGCTATAAAAAATGCGAAAAGTGACGTTGACAGCTTGCTTGAGATGAAGGAAAATTATTTAGCATCATTAAGTGAACCGCAAGAAGAAAATTTAGACGCTGAAAAAGTTGAAGTCGATAAAAGCTCTTCAGTAAGTTTGCGGCGTGGACAAAAATTTGACTTGACAAAAAATAATCCTCAACTTTCAAATTTAATCGTACAATTTGGCTGGGACGCGGCGAATAATTTTGAGATTGACCATTCAGCATTTCTGCTCGGCGCGAACGGCAAAGTTAAAGTCGACGAAGATTTTATTTTCTACAACAATCCGCGTCACGAAACAGGCGGCGTTGAGTACGTGGAAAGTTCCGCGCAGATTAAAGTTGACTTGTCGAAAATTCCTGACGACGTAGCGAAGATTGAT
>JAFSUE010000047.1 GCA_017445435.1 Selenomonadaceae bacterium
AAGACCGTCTTTGACGGCATCGGTTGTTGATAGCGAAATCTCAAATCTTAATGATGCGGGAGTATGTCAAAGTCCGTGGCGTTTGCAATTATTGTACGTATTATATTTTTTCGTAACAATAAGCGGACTCAAGTGTTGAAATAAACACTTCGGACAGCGTTGGAGTTGTCCCAAACGGGTAGGTGCCCGAGTGGCTAAAGGGGGCGGACTGTAAATCCGTTGCATTTGCTACGATGGTTCGAATCCATCCCTGCCCACCATCTTGAAATTAACAGCGTCGTCGTAGCACGGCGCTTTTTTGAATTAAGAATTAAGAATGTAGAATTAAGAATTAAAATTCTAATTCTAAAAGCTAAAAACAGGAGTTAGAGTAGTTCACTCTAGCTCCTGTTTTCATTTCAAAGTTTATTTAAAACTGATCAATATTGCTACGGTCAATAATCTGCGGTGTGCAAAGGTACGCGGGAACAACTTTAACGCCGTTATCGTAAGTTTTCACGTCGTTAATGTCGGGAACTGTACCGTCGACGACAGCTTTTACCATACGAAAACATTTCAGCGTTAAAACTTCAGGGTCTTTAGCTACAGTAAAAGTTTGTTGACCATTTTTAATTCTTTCAAGCGCGGCAGGGTCGGCGTCAAGTCCACAAATTAACGGTATGGGTTGACCTGCGCGGCGCATTTCATCAAGGATAACGCCAGCAATTTCATCATTAGGCGCAATTATAGCGTGAAGTGTTTCACCATTATAATACTTCGCCAAAAGTTCCTTAATGCGTGGACGTGCATTTTCAGCGTACCAATCTTTAACCGTTACTTGGTCAAAGTCAGTTTGTCCTGAACGGCAGACAAGCTGTCCATTATTCAAGTACGGGTCAAAAATTTTCATTATGTTTCTTAAAAAAATGTGGGAGTTATTGTCCGTCGTGCCGCCTGCAAAAAATTCAATATTATAAGGTCCGCCGCCTTTTCGCAAATTCAAAACTGTTTCAAAGTACAACGCCTGCGCTTCGCCTACCGCGTCATTATCATAGCTGGCATAGTAAGTTACGGCGTCCGTACCAAAAATAATTCTGTCAAAGGCGATAATCGGTACATTGTAAGATTTTGTTTCCTCAAGCGCTTGTGCAAATGCGGAAGAGTCAATCGCGCCAACTACGACGCAGCCTGGCTTAGTTTTAATCGCCTCGACAACTTGTGCAACTTGTTCGTCACTGGTTGAGGAAATTTTCATATCGACTTTAAAGCCGTCTTCTTCAAGATAGCGTTGCAAGGCGCTACCGTTACGCTCCCAACTCGGCGTAGTGTTCGGGAAACAAACGGCAACTGTTTTGTGTCCTGAAGTACTTGTACCGCAACCAGTTAATAAAACTGTTATCGTCATCAGCGCGGCGACGCATAAAAATTTTAGCTTATCCATATTTTTCGCCACCTATAACCTAATAATCTTTAACGTTTGTTTGGTCAATAATTTGAGGAGTGCAGAGGTAGGCAGGAACAATCTTTACGCCGTTATTGTACGTCTTCACGTCATTTATATCTGGTTCAGTGCCTTCAACGACGGCTTTAACCATACGAAAACATTTTGCAGTTAAAACGTCGGGGTCTTTAGCAATGGTGAAAGTTTGTTGCCCGCGTCTAATTCTGTCAATCGCTTTTGGATCGCCGTCAAGCCCTGAAATTAACGGTGCAGGTCTGCCAGCTTTTTGAATTTCATCAAGGATAACGCCAGCAATTTCATCATTCGGCGCAAGTATGGCGTGAAGTGTTTCGCCGTTATAATACTTCGTTAAAAGTTCCCTAATGCGTGGACGTGCATTTTCAGCTTGCCAATCTTTCACTGCGGCGGAATTAAAATCAGTTTGTCCTGAACGACAAACAAGTTGCCCTTTCTTCAAGTACGGGTCAAGCATTTTCATAACAGTATCGAAGAAAATATGGGCGTTATTATCAGCTGGACCTCCTGCAAAAAATTCAATGTTATAAGGTCCGCCGCCCTGTTGAAGATTCATAGCCGCTTCAAAGTACAGCGCTTGAGCCTCACCGATAGCGTCATTATCAAAGCTGGCGTAGTAACTTACGGCGTCAGTATTTAAAATAATTCTGTCAAAGGCGATAATCGGCACGTTGAAATTTTTAGCGTCTTCAAGTACGTCAACCAATGCCGCAGAATCAATCGCGCCAATTATCATACATTTAGGCTTATGTTGGAGCGCCTCTTTAATAAGTTGCTGTTGCTCTTCGACGGTAGCGGAACTTCTCACGTCGACAGTAAAGCCGTCTTCCTCAAGATAATTTTTGAGGGATTCGGCGTTACGTTCCCAACTTGGCGTAGTATTTGGAAAACATATTGCAACATTTTTTCCGCCAGTATCTGCGCTACTGCCGCAACCTGTAAGCGCGACGGTAAATATTAGCAGGAAGGCGGCTAATAAAATTTTTATTTTACGCATTGTGTCACTTCCTTTTTAGCTTTTAGCTTTCAGGATAAAATTACTAACTACTAACTACTAACTACTAACTACTAACTAAATTTTAAACTTGGACGCGGACGCCGTAAGTTCTTCTGCAAGATCGGAAAGTTTTTTGCTAGCGTTAGCAACTTCATCAATCGACGCGGACTGTTGCTCTGTTGCCGCGCTAACAGATTCAGTTTCGGAGCTAACGTCTTTACTTGAACGGTTGAGTTCATCCATTGCCTCAACAAGTTTGTCGACGCGATTAGCCGCCATTTTAGCATTGTTCAAAATTTCTACGGCGTGATTCGTCAACTGCGCAATAGCCGCCGTGATATTTCTGAAAGAATCGCCAGCCTCTGCAACGACAACTTTTCCGCTTTCAACTTCCTTGTTGCCACGCTCCATTTGTTCAAGCGCTTCTTTCATTTCATTTTGAATACTGGTTATAAGTTCGGCAATTTGTGACGCCGCGATATTTGAACCTTCAGCAAGTTTGCGAACTTCATCAGCTACAACGGCAAAGCCGCGTCCTGCTGAACCTGCGCGGGCAGCCTCAATCGCCGCGTTAAGTGCCAAAAGATTAGTCTGTTCAGCAATATTTGAGATTGTCGAACTGATATTTCCTATTTGCGTTGAACGCTCGGCAAGCTGTTCAATAACCTTTGCAGTCTGATTTACGCTATCGGCAACGACGGACATTTGGTCAACTGCGCCACGAACTGCTGTTCTGCCAGATTCGGCAATATCTTCAACATTTTTTGCGGAACTGACGGATGAATCAGCTTTCGTTTCAAATCCCTGCAAAAGTTCAGCGAAGGCGCGAATATCATCGGTTGACTGTTCGACGGCGACGCCTTGTTTGCTAGCATTTTCAGCAACATTGCCGATTGACGCGGCGACTTGTTGAGTTGCCAACGCACTTTGTGACGCATTTTCATTTAACTGCGCGGCAAAAGTTGCGGCGTCACTTGCATTGCGCTGAATATTTTCTATAAGCTTACGAAGTTTGCCGATTGTGTCAGCGTAAATTTGAGTGAGCGTACCAAATTCATCTTGAGTTTGCGGCTTAGCCTCGACAGTCAAATTTCCTGCGGCAAGTTCGCGCGAAACATTTGAAAGATATTCAATCGAATTAAGAATTGTTTTGCTAAGGAAGTACGCCATAAAAATGGAGAATACAACTACAACAACAATCATAATCGTTAAAATTAAGCGCGTCTGCGTGTATTTATTTTCTGAATCGATAACTTCAGCGTGAATAAAATCTTTGCGGTTGTCCAAAACTTTGTTTAACTTCGTGCCGATGTACGTATACATTTTGCTGGAACTTTCAAGAAGGCGGGCAGCTTCAGGTACGTTGCCATTTTTCGCAAAATCCATAACGCGATTTGAATTGCTCTTGTACTTGTCCCAAGTATCGCGCATATCTTTAAAATCGTTAGCAATATCGCCTTCCAAAGTTGGCTGGATAGTGTCAAAAGTGATGTCAATTTGGTCAGCAAGTTTTTTAGTTTGTTGAGCGGCAAAAATTCTGCCTGGCAACGTCGTAGCGTCAATTACTGCGTATTCACCCTGCCGATAGTCACTCATGGAACGTCCAGATTCAGACGCGGCAATTACGCCTTGAAGATGTTGCGTTGCAATTCTCAACGCGCCATCATTGATTGACGATAAACTAAACGATGAATAAACTCCGTTGCCGACAAATGCAATTATTAACAGTATGAAGACGAAAAATAATTTTTGCCGAATACTCATAGAATTCATTCTTACCCCTCCCCCTTTTAAAGTACACAAATTAACGGAAAATTTTATACGCTTAAATTAAATGCGCGGTTAAATTTTCCTGCCGCCGCTTAAAATTTATTTATATGTAAGATTAAAAATAGCCGCTCACTGAAAAGTTGAACGGCTTTTATTTTTTTGTACGAATGAAATTTTATAGCACGGAAAGTTTGTCGAACGTATCAAAAATTTTTTCCTTGACGTTGTCCGCCGTAATTTCGGAAAGGGGAATTGCCTTGTAAATTATCTTGCTAAGTTTTTGATATTTATCTTGTACGTCGAGCGGCAATTCAATTTTAGTATAATCGCCTTCCGTGACGTTTTCAAATTTCCACAAAGGATCATTATAATTTCCAATGTCACTAGGGCTTATGCGTGCTTGGAAGTCGAAGGCGTCATTGTAAAAATATTTCATAACTTTGACGTGACTTTCAACGACGCTGACTTCAATTCCGTAGACAATATTTTTTATGTCGTCATTGCGCTTGAAAAGCAAAGTAAAGCTACCGTACATAAAGCCATAAAAATTTCTGTCACTGTTAAAGCGTAAAAAATCTTTCGTCAATAATTCGTAGGTAGTAATTTCTTTCTTTGTAAGATTTTTGCAATGCTCCAAAAATTTTTGTACATTTTCATGAGTTTTGCGAATCACGGCGGCGGCATTCACAATATTTTCGTCCGTCTTAGCAGTCATAAAATTTTCCTTTCCAAAATTAAAATATTCGTCAACAGAAATTTCTGCAACGTCGCCTAAATTAAACGTGCGGAAACGTGCAAATTCTTTCAGCGTCAAAAGTTTAATCAAGTCGTCGACAATAATTTTTTCGTAGGGATTCAACGCCGCATCATTCCCCAAAATTTTCAGCGCGTCTAAAAAATCTTCCCACGCAATGTAGCAAAGTTGCACGCCGTATTCGTCCAAAATTTTTTTGCGATAATCCGCCGTCGCAATCTCAAGACAAGTACTTTCTGGCGCTAAAAATAGCAAAATTTTTTCCCTACCGTACGCCTTACGTTCAACAATTTCAGCTTCCCGTTCAAGTTGATCATCGCCTGAAAGTTCGCTTAAAAATTTTACTTCGACGCCAATAATAACTTCGTCGAAAGTCATCAGCAAATCAAGTTCGCCCATCTTGTCGTACGACCAAAATTTTATTTTGTCGCCAAAAAATTCACAGTTAATTTTGTCAATGACGGCGGCAATTTCTTTTGGACGAATGCAAACTTTCAACAGCGGCTTTAAAATTTTATTAAAGGCAGTGTAGCGCAAAGTTCCAAAGACGTTTCCCGTGAGTTCATCTTCCATATGATTTTCCAATTTCCCATGAAGTTCAGCTAACAAATTTTTCATCTCCTCTCGCGCAGATTATACTACGTACAAGGTAAAAATTTTTGCACGTTTAACAATCGCCAAAATTTTCTCGGCATAATGACTTCCAGTTCAAAACGCGGCTTGCCTAAATTTGCGCTTTGTCTGGATAAAATTTCGTTAAAGCCAATCTTTAACAAGACTCAAATAAATCCTTGTAATATGCAAAAAAATTTTGTAAAATGCGAACTAAAATTTTTAAAAAATAATGGAGTAGTCGGCTATGCAAAAGTTTAATAAAAATTTTTTTTATTCTATAGTAATCATTGTCGCGGCAATTTTAGCAAACTTAGTCGATGTCGTAGATGTCGAACGAATTTTTATTTCTAAGGTTGAGTCTGCTCCAGCTACGCAAAATAATTATGCCAAGTTGAAAGTTGGCTACGTTGTAAACACTGGCTTTATGCATGAAGACCGACCTGGACACACCGTCGGTTATGGCTATGAATATATGGAATTTCTTGAAAATTATGTTCCGTGCGAATTTGAATATATTGTCTTCGACGATTGGACAGACCTTTTAGACAAACTTAACACGGGCGAAGTTGATATTATTCCAAATTTGCCAGGCGATCATAAA
>JAFSUE010000330.1 GCA_017445435.1 Selenomonadaceae bacterium
CTTTCATAGGGTCAAGCGATTCACAAGTAACTTTGAAAGTCGGCAGTAATTTCAACGCGGAAGTTTGGGCGGAAAATATCAGCGACGTGTACAACGTAGTTGCAGTGAACGCGGTGGACAATCCCAACAATTTAATTTTGGCGGGCAACTCCATTTCAAACGTAATTTATGACGGCGCGGGCAATTCAAGCTTATGGGGCGGTAATGGTAACGTTGATGATACTTTAGTCGGCAGTTCAGGCGCGGAAATGTTTTGGTACGGCAAGTACGACGGCTACGACGTTATTACAAACGCTGATTCTTCGGACGTTGTGAATTTGTACGACGTGAATTTAAGCGAAATTACGGCGGCAAATGTTTCAGCAGGTCAACTTGTGATTCGATTTAACACGGGAACGGCGCTTGTCATAAACGATAGCAATAACGTCACGCCAACTTTCCAACTTGGCGGCGGCGGTCGCTACAATTACAATCGCAATTCAGGACAATGGCAAAATAATTCGTAATTAGTAATGCGTAATGCGTAATGAAAATAAAGGTAATTACGCGGCATTTCAGCGCCCTGCAGAGTTTGACGCTTGGGAACACAAGGACGCGGCGATAAATGTTTTTTTACTGAAACGTAAAGCGCGAGCGCGCTAATGCCGCTATGTTTCTTTTTGCTACTTTTTCTTTGCGCCAAAGAAAAAGTAGATTTAAAAAATTATTAAATTTGAGTTTATAAAAAATCTCTACTAACTAAAAAATATAATGAATAACAATAGAAAAAAAGTTCAACAAAGAATAATCCGCCTAGTAATTGTGATGCTGGCGGGAATTTTAATTGTCATGTTTCGTTACGGCTGGTTGCAACTTGTACAAGGTAGCGAACTTTCCGAAAGAATGCGTTATCAAGTCGGGCAAGATTATCTTGTACAATCTCCACGCGGCGCGATTGTCGATAGAAATGGGCGTGAATTGGCAGTCAGTACCATGACAAAATCTCTTTTCGTCGATCCGAATCACGTTGACAATCCTGAACAACTTGCTAAAGACTTAGCGCCACTTGTCGACAAGACGGAGGAGGAAATTTTAAACTACATTAACATCGGCGGCGGTTTCGTATGGATTAAACGTCGTATGGAACAATCGGAGTATGAAGCCATTCGCGCTATGATTCGCGAAAAAAATTATATTAGTTGCTTAGGTTTTCGCGACGAGGCTAAACGCTACTATCCCAATGACGTATTGGCGGCTAATCTTTTAGGTTTCGTCGGCACTGATGATAAAGGGCTTGAAGGCATTGAACAGGCGCTTGACAAGTACATTAAAGGCGAAGTCACCGAATCTTTTTTGTACACGGACAGCCACGACAATCCAATTTTGGAATCAATCTTTGTTCGTCATGGCTATCAAGGCGACAGGTGCAAGACGATTCAGTTGACGATTGACAGCGCAATTCAATTTATCGTCGAACAGGAACTTGATAGAGCTATGGCGGAAAATAATCCGCTGGCGATAACGTGTATTGCAATGGACCCTAAGACTGGCGAAATTTTGGCAATGGCTAACCGTCCTTCGTACAATCCAAATAAATTTTTGGACTACGATGAAATGATGTGGAAAAATCGCGCCGTCACGTCGATTTATGAACCTGGTTCAACGTTTAAAGTTATCACGGCTGGCGCGGCGTTGCAGGAAGGAATTGTTTCACCGAATCAAACTTTTGTTGATCCTGGCTACGTCACAGTTTCTGGCAAGCGCATTCAAAACTGGAACGGTGCAAGTTTCGGCGTCGTAACTTTTGCGGACGTTGTCAAACAGTCACTTAACACGGGCTTTGCGCTAATCGGTTTAGATTTGGGCGCGGAAAGATTGACGAAGTACGCTAAAATTTTCGGCTTTGGTGAACCAACTGGAATTGAATTACCTGGCGAAGAGGCTGGCATTTTGTACAATCCGAATGAAATGGTTGACTCTGATATTGCAACAATGGCGATTGGACAAAGTATCGCCGTCACGCCGTTGCAACTTGTAACTGCAGTCAGCGCGGTTGCCAATGACGGAATACTTTTAAAGCCGCATATTGTCAAGTCGATTAAAAATGCTAACGGCTCAACTTATTCAGAAACGCACGTTGAGGAAGTTAGACGCACGATTGATTCAGCGACGGACAAAACTTTAGTCGGACTTTTGGAACAAGTCGTAGCGGCTGGCGGTGGACGTAAAGCGGCAGTTCGCGGTTACCGTATCGCTGGTAAAACTGGTACCGCGCAGAAGATTAATGAGTATGGCACGGGATACACGGAAGGGCTTTACATTGCGTCATTCTGCGGTTTTGGTCCAGTTGAAAATCCACGCGTGACTTTGCTGGTTGTCATTGATGAACCGTCGGGAAGTTTTTACGGTGGACAAATTGCCGCGCCAGTTGCTGGTAGAATTTTTTCACAAATTTTTAGGTATATGCGAATTGAACCAAGCGGCGCTATCTTCGACGATGAAGAACTTGCAGACGACGTTGGCGAAGGCGATTCTTCAGGTATGACGGCAATTAAACAAGTTGAAGTTGAAGAAGTTGTCGATGACACTGCAACTGATGAAGAAATTACAGCTGAAGAAGTTTCACAAGATGTAGCCGTTGTACCGAACTTTGCACGGAAAAGTATTCGTGAATCTGCGCGGCTAGCTAGTGAAGTTGGGCTTACCTTTGAGGCGCAGGGATCGGGATTTGCCGTTGAACAATCGATTGAGGCAGGCGCAGTTGTCGACAAAGGCACGACGATTAAAATTACATTCAGCCCATAAAATTTTTAGCGCTTAAAATTTATGTAAAAAATTGAGGTACTTAGCGACATTTCTAGCGCCATGTGGAGTTGGATGAATGTGAACACAACGACGCGGTGAAACGTTTAAACTAGTGAGTAGTGAGTAGTAGAGAAAAAACTACTAACTACTAACTACTAACTAAATTTGCGCCAAAAGAAAGTAGTTTATAAAATAAAACTTAAAATTTCTATTTAATCAAGATAACCTATATTTAAAAATTCTTATATAAAAAAGCGGCGGGAAAAATTTTCTCGTCGCTTTTACTTTTTATGCTGTCAATTCGTCACTACGTTTAGGCGTGTTGAAAAAATAAGTATTAAATAATTAAGCGAAAAATCACGGTAATAAACGGCATTTTCCAGCGCCTCACCGCTACGCGGAATTAAGAATTAAGAATGTAGAATTAATTTTTAATTTTTTAATTCTTAATAATAAAAATTTCTACTAAATTTTAAGCACATTTTAATCTTGAATA
>JAFSUE010000331.1 GCA_017445435.1 Selenomonadaceae bacterium
ACTGTCTGACTACTCGCGGGAACATTACAAAAGACCAAATGTAGAGTATAGAATTTTTCGCGAAGAATTTAAATTGAGTGAAGGAATAAAATATTTTCGCGTAGGCGCTACAACTAATTATAATTTTGACGGTAGCTCATACTCTGATCCAGTTGATACATTTGACTGGGACATTATACCTGCTGGCAGTGTCGCTGAATATTTGTATCAAACGGCGTACAGATTTTTGCCGCGTCATGATGAAGAATGAGAATCGCAATTTTAGCTTTAACTGAAAAAGGTTGTGAACTTGCTGAAAAAATTTCTGCAGGTACTGGCGGACAAATTTTTATTAAGGGGCGCGATTTTGAACGTATGAAAAATTTTGTGGAAGAAATTTTCACGAAGTTTGACGCGCTGATTTTTATTTGTGCCGCAGGAATTGCCGTCCGAATGATAGCGCCGCACATTGTCAACAAGTTGAGCGATCCCGCCGTTATCGTGATTGATGAACGCGGACGGAATGTCATCAGCCTTTTAAGTGGTCACGTCGGCGGCGCTAACGATTTAACGCTGAAAATTTCCGCGCAGATTGGCGCTAATCCCGTAATTACGACGGCAACTGATGTTGAAGAAAAAATTTCCGCCGATAATTTCACGGCTAGGCTTGGACTTTTGCCTGAACCGAAAGACGCCATTAAAGCGATAAATACTGCGATTCTGCGTGGCGAAGAAATTTTCTTGACGGCTGGCAATGTTCGATTGAACTTGACGCCGAAAAATTTAATTTGCGGAATTGGTTGCAAGCGCGGCGTTTCAGCTGAAAAAATTTCCCGCGCAGTGAATGACGCTTGCCAGATGATAAATCAACCTGCTGAACGTATAAAATTTTTCGCAACGGTCGATATTAAACGCGATGAAAAAGGGTTAATCGACTTCGTGCAGAATTTTGGACGCGAAATAAAATTTTTCACTGCCGCTGAACTTGCTGAAAAAATTTTTGAGTACAAGTTAGCTGAATCAGATTTTGTGAAAAAAAATATCGGCGTAGGAAATGTTTGTGAAGCGGCGGCGTTAAATTGTGTCGCCCGTGCAAAATTTGCCTTGCCGAAAACTAAATTTGATGAAGTCACTGTCGCTTTAATTTGGGAATGCTAGGGAGTAGGGAGTAGGAATTAAAAATTTAGTTGAAGATATTGAAACTATAATGTGGCGTGACTGGGTAGTATTGCGCCGCCGTCTGAAAAAATTTATCTTATCGCGCCTTGTGACGCCAATTCTATATCTTGTAGCATTTGGCTGGGGATTGGGACGCAGTATCACGCCAGAAAGTGGCACGTACCTAGACTTCCTTGTACCTGGAATAATCGCGCTGAATACAATGAACGTTAGCTATATGAGCGCAACGGCAGTTCACGGCGAAAAAGTTTATCATAAAAGTTTAGAAAATTATTTAGCCGCGCCGATTGAACCAACTGCCTTTGTCATCGGAAAAATTCTTTCAGCAGTGATACGCGCTTTTATATCGACGGCGTTAATTTTGATGATAGCGGCAATGTTCGACGCGCAATTAAAATTTTTATTCGACGCGGGAAGGATAACAGGATTTTTCGCCGTAATATTTTTAAATTCAGTAATCTTCGCCGCCGTTGGATTCTGCGCGGCAATGTACGTAAAAACTTTTGAGGAGTTGTCGCAAGTCAACACGTACTTTTTAATGCCTATGAGTTTTCTTTGCGGAACATTTTTTTCAACGTCGCAGTTGCCTGAACTTATAAGATTTTTTATCGAAATTTTACCGCTGACACATACAAGCGAAATGTTGCGTCACGGAGTAAATTTAACGTCGCTGACAATTTTAATTTTGTACGCGGCAATTTTATTAAAATTTTCAATCGTATCTTTCAAAAGGGAGAGGAACTATTAGGAATTAAGAATTAAGAATGTAGAATTAAGAATTTTTTCATTACGCATTACGCATTCCTAATTCCTAATTAAAAAAGGGGAGTTGAACTAGTTGCAAAAAAATTTTTCTAAACTAATTCTTTTTTTGTGCTTAAGTGTCTTTACATTTTTTCTAAGCGGCTGTGGTCAAACAATAGTTATTGAAGTGCCAGACGTTTACAAGACGCCTAAATCGCCAGACGCTGAAAATGCAAAAGCTGACGTTGATGTTTACTTCGACGCCACTATTTCAATGAAAGGTTACACGACGCTTGCCGCTGGTAATGTTTACCGTACACTGCCTGATATTTTAGACGCAATCGGTACGTCAATGGGTAAGGCTAGCTTTTTCAAATTCGGTAAAGATGTTACGCCGATTGATAACCGCGAACACAAAAAATTCAGTTCGCAAGAACCGTATATCGAACTTGTAACCGCCGTCCACAACGTGGTTGATTATGCCAATCCAGACCATTTAACTGTTATCGTGACGGATCTTTTTGAAAGTGAGGCTGACTGGAGCAACATTACTAAAAAGATTCGCGAAAAATATTTTGCCAATCACAAAGCAGTTGCAGTTATCGGCGTGAAAAATTCTTTCAACGGTGAAATTTTTGACGTAGGATTAAACGCGGCGAAGTTCAATTACAATTCCTACGACGACCCCAACAGATTCAGACCGTTTTATTTGCTGATTCTCGGTGATGAAGCGCCAGTTAAAAATTTTATGGAACGTTTCAAAGATGTTCAGACTTTAAATAATACTACGGGCTACTTGTTGTTGTCGGAAAATTTGACGGAAAAAATGATTGACTTTTCCAAAATGTCGCTTGAAGAAATTGAAATGGAAAACTTTTTCGCGGAAACAAAATTAGACATTGCTAGCAGAGGCGTCAGGGAATTTGGCATTGACAGTTTTTCCTCGCCCGCAATGTTCACGGTGAATTTTGATTATAAAGAACCGCTCGGCGCTTGCCAGCTGAATTTAGATGAAATGACGCAGGATGTTAGAATTTTCGCGTTGGCAGATGAAGAAAGCGGCGAATGGCAGGAACTTGAAGAAAATGACGTTAAAATTGAAGTGGCGCCAGTTGAAGGCGAACAAAATAAATTTGCGGCAAAATATTCGATGACGCCAGATAAAAGTTTGGAGCGCGGCAAAATAAATTTCGTGCACGCGGCGCTTGTACCTACGGCGAAAGGTTATCAACTTCCGCAATGGGTTAGAAATTGGAATATGGCAAATGTCGACGTTGCACCAGGAAATTTTGACGGCTCAAAGACAATTAATTTGATTCACGTACTGAATGCGTTGAAAGATGCAGTGTTCGATACGACGCGCCCCGCAATGATTGAATTTAATTTTGTAGTAGATGCACGATAATTAACTACTAACTACTAACTACTAACTACTAACTACTAACTAATCACTAACCTAACCTTTGCTGTTGTTTAGTCAATGCCTCCTGCCAAATACTTTTCAGCGGCACATTATTTTTTTCAGCAAGTCGGCGGCAATCTTCGTATTCAGGCGTAATTGAAACAATTTTTCCGTCGTACGCGCTAACCTTACATTGAACTTCGCCGAAACTTGTTTCAACCTTAGCAATTTTTCTAACGGCTTCGACGCGCTGATCAACGTTTATGACGCGAAGTCCTATAGTGGTCGTTTCCTCAAAGATGATTTTCGTACAAGCGGCTTGATGTCTGCTGTCGACAAGTACGGAAAGCATCTGCGCGGGACGATTTTTTTTCATAAAAATGGGCGTCGTCCACACGTCAAGCGCACCTGCCGCAAAAAGTTTTTCATAAAGCCAGCCGAAAATTTGCGGGTTCATATCGTCAATATTTGTTTCAAGCTTAACAATTTGCCGCGCAGTTTGCCCTTTAAATTCGCCAAGATAAATTCTTAAAACGTTAGGAATGTCAAGATTTAAAGTTCCCGCGCCGTAGCCAATTTTTTCAGACAAAAAATCTTCGGGAAGGTCGACGCTACTTTCAGCAAGCGTGTTGATAATCGCCGCGCCTGTTGGAGTCGTCAACTCTTTTTCAGCGCCAAAACTATAAGTCTTAAAGCCTTGCAAAAGTTCAGCCGTCGCAGGAGCGGGAATTGGCATAAGTCCATGAGCACATTTAACAAATCCACTGCCAACGTTTACGCGTGAGACAAAAATTTTTTTCACTTCAAGATAATCAAGGCAAATTGCACAGCCAACAATGTCAATAATTGAATCAATAGCGCCGACTTCGTGAAAGTGAACTTCTTCAGCTGGAACATTATGAACTTTACCTTCAGCCGCCGCTATCTTGCCGAAAATTGCCAGCGCGTAATTTTTCACCGTCGAATTAAATTCCGCCGCGTCAATAATTTTGCGAATATCCGTCATTGTACGGTGTTCGTGATGATGTTCGTTAATGTGGTGGACGTTGGCAGGCTTATCAAAATGATCATGATGATGTTCATGTAAAAGTTTTACGTCAAAGTATGCCGCGCCAATTCCATTTTTCGCAACGTCTGAAAATTCAAGTTCGTATTCATCGCTTAAATTTAATTTTGCAAGTTCGCCGCGCAGATATTTTTCGGGTACGCCAAGTTGCAAGCAAGCGCCGATAAACATATTTCCGCTAATTCCCGACGCGCAATCCAAATACAAAGCCTTCATAAAAAATTCCTTTCTAAATAATTTTTATGTAAATTATATCATAAAATTTCTATCTCCAATGAAAATTTCGCTGGAGAATTTTTTTGTGCTATAAATTGATGATTGAAATTTGGTTATCTAAACACAAGAAATTCTTTGATAAAATATGTTTGAATATACGTAGACAAAAAAATAAATCCCAACTTGGCGCGGGAATTTGCAAAAAATCTATTGAGTTCGCGATTTAGCTAAATTAAATCAGCGCTCTAAATTGTACGGAATCTAATTTTTGAAAGACACTTTGAAAAAATTTTTTAGTCGCCTTTTGGCAAGCACAATAATAATTTACGCTAGTTTCCGCATCTAAAATTGGCTTGTAAATGCAATTTTTTCTGTCTAATCCATTGCGAATAAAAATATCTGTCGTGAAAGACGGAAAAGCTAAAGATTCAGCAATTTCAATAAAAGTTTCGCGCTCTGTCTGCAATAAAAATTTTGCGGACGGAGCTTTTTTCTTGCATAGTTCGTACCAAAAGCCAATTTTTGAGTACAGCAAAATTTTTTCGCCGTTCAATTCTTCAAGATAGATTCCGTCCTTTTCAGTAAATTTGTGATTCGGTGGCAAGGCGATAAAAAGTTTTTCGCTACCAAATTTTTTAGCGAATAAATCTTCATCAGTCGGCTTTTCGTGAAAAACTGCCAGCTGAAATAAATTATTCCTCAAGCCGCGCAATAAATAATCGTCGGAATTCATTTCGGAAGTTATTGACGCCTCTGGAAAAATTTCCGTCAACAGCCAAATCAATTCGTTCATCGGAATGGGCGCACAACAACCGATTGAAATTGTACGATTTTTCCTTTCAAATTCGCGGACGGCGTCAAGAAAATTTTTGTTCTGTTGTAAAATTTTTTCAGCAAGTTCGGCGGCAAATTTTCCATTATCGTTTAGCGCGATAAAATTTTTTCGCCGCGTGAAAAGTTCGACGCCGATAACTTTTTCCAACTTTTTCATTGAGCGACTAAGCGCAGGTTGAGTCACGTACAAATTTTTTGCCGCTTCAGACAAAGTGCCGTACTTAGCAACGGCGACAAGTTGTTCTAAAATATAATTCTCAATCATAATTAAATAACCAGCTTGCATTAGATTTTTATTCTTACGCATTATAAAATAATTTTGTAAATTTGTACAGAACAATGGAGGGCGTGTAATGAAAAGAAAAACTTTTTTAGCACTTGTTGCGGCTATGAGTTTAGCAAGTTCAGCGTTTGCAATGAAGCCCGTTACTATTATTGATCAAGGCAGTTTTATGGCGGGCGGCACTGAAATTACGGCGGCGGGAACTTACGACGGCAGCGACCCGCGAAATTACGCAGGACACACTTTGCACGGCGACCACGCCTACGTTTTCTATCAAATTCCTAAAAATCATAAAAAATTTTCGCTTGTCTTTCTGCACGGCTGGGGACAAAGTGGAAAAAGTTGGGAGTCAACGCCTGACGGACGCGACGGTTTCCAAAATATTTTTTTGGAGAAAAATTTTCCCGTCTACATTGTTGACCAACCGCGACGTGGTAGGGCTGGACAATCTACTGAACCGTACAATTTCCCTGCGCGTCCCGACGATCAACTTTGGTATAACACTTTCCGCATTGGCGAATATCCAAATTACTACGACAATGTGAAAGTTCCACGCGATAAAGAATCACTTCACCAGTTTTTTCATCAAATGACGCCGAGTTTTCCAACTGACCAAAAAATTATTACCGATTCAATGGTTGCCGTTTTTGAAAGAGCTGGTGAAGGTATATTAATAACACATTCTGCTGGCGGCGGACCTGGTTGGGATACGGCAATTCGTTCTGACAAAGTTAAAGCCGTCATTTCGCTTGAGCCGGGCGCGTTTCCATTTCCAGAAGGTGAAGTGCCGCCTGTCGAGGAGACGACAAGTATTTTCCCTGCCGTTGGTACGGAAATTCCCCGCGCAGATTTTATGAAGTTGACAAAAATTCCTATCGTTGTATATTTTGGTGATAACATTCCCAGCGGCGATAAACCTGTTGCGAATTGGGGCAAAGATAATTGGCGGACGCGCTTAAATCTTGCGCGGAAATGGGCTGACGTTGTGAACAAGTACGGCGGCGATTGTGAAATTGTTTCCTTGCCTGAAATTGGCATAACTGGTTCAACTCATTTTATGATGGCAGATTTAAATAATAGGGAAGTTGCAGACGTTATGGAAAAGTGGATTGAGTCGAAAGGGCTGGCGAAATGAAAAAGTTTGGTTCATTCGTTGTAAGTATTTTTGCGGCGGGATTATTGTTTATAAATTCCGCATCTGCTGAAAGTCAAGCGCTTGTTTCAATTTTTCGTGACGGCGTAAAATTTTCTGAAAGCGTTTATCCTTATGACGGCGGACTTTTTATTTCAAATTACGGCTCTGAAAATATGAATCCGCGCGCCGACGAAAACAGCGGCTACATAATTTACCGCAAAGACGGCATCAATAAAAAAGTTGCGGAAGGTCTGCACAAGCCGACAGGTCTTTTAGTCAAAGATAATTTTTTGTTTGTATGCGACGAAACAAAACTTTTGGTTTACAATTTGAAAAATCTTTCGGAAACGCCGCGCGTCATAAATTTTGCGGCAGATGATAAAGTTGCCAATGCGTTGACTTCCGACGGCGAAAATCTTTACATTTCAATCACAAACACTGGGCGAATTTACAAGTTGGATATAAGCGACACAAAAAATTTGAAAGCGCCGAAACTTTGGCTTGAAATTCCCGGTTCAAACGGTTTGGCTTACGGCGGCGGCGAAATTTTTATAGTGTCAATTCCCGCCGATTATAAAAGCGTCACGTCGGAAAATGTTGTCTACCGCGTGAAAAATTTACAAAATCCCGTTGCCGAAAAATTTTTTGACGTAGCCGGACTTTATGACGGCGTGACAATTTCTGACGATTTAAAAACTTTGTATGTTTCCGATTGGCTGACGGCGTCGGTTACGGCGATTGACATAAAAAGTAAAAAAAGTCGTGTGATTTACGAAGAAAAAGGCATCGGACCTGCGGACATCGCACAAAGCGGCGGCAGGCTTTTTATTCCCGAACTTGTCGGCAGTCGCGTCATTGAAA
>JAFSUE010000332.1 GCA_017445435.1 Selenomonadaceae bacterium
ATATTTTTTTGCCGTAAAAAATTTTCTACCGTCGCTAAAAAATTATATTCTAATGTCAACTCCACTTGCTGAAAAGTCGTCATCTGAACAATTTTTGCCGCGTCAAGTCCAAGCGTCGCTGTATGTGAATACGCGCGAATTAAACCGCCTGCGCCTAATTTTATGCCGCCAAAATATCGCGTGACTACAACGGCTGTATTCGTCAGTTCGTGCTTTTTAATCGTGTCTAAAATTGGATTGCCAGCCGTCCCGCTAGGTTCGCCGTCGTCATTTGATTTTTGTATGTTGCCAAGTTCGCCCAAAATCCACGCCGAACAATTATGTGTAGCGTCAAAATATTTTTTACGTATGGATTGAACAAATTCCCGCGCAGATTCTTCCGTCTCAACGTGCTTGACGTGCGCAATAAAGATAGATTTTTTTATTTCGTATTCAGCAGAAAAAATTTCGCTGTCCGCAACAGTTTTATAATTTTTCATAAATTTTTCCCAAGTTCAATGAACGACGCGATATTGTCTTTCAACGTAACCAAAACCGTCGACAACGTGCAAGTAGTAGCTAGCTTTGCGGCGAAAATCTCTGACGGGATCACCGCCTTTTTTTTCGTCGTAATGCAATTTATTTTGAGCATGAGGAGATGTAAAGCCGAATAAAATTTTCAGCGGCAACAATCGACCTTGACGCGGCAAAATAGAATCGTCGGCAATGTTCAGCGGATAAAATTTGTTGTCGACTTCGACTAAAAGCATTGGCGCAATTCCATTGACAAAAGTTCCACCAGGCGGCATTGCTAAATTATAATCGCCGTTAGCTAGCGCGATTGGCTGATTATCTTTTATGTAGCTTATCGCGTGGGACGGAAAAATTTCCGCGTGAAAGCTAGGCTCTTTGTCAGAATCGCTGTTGAATATGACAACTGCAAATGCCAGCATAAAAAATAAAATGGCGACGATTGTATAACGTTTCCACTTGAAAGGTTGCGGGCGAAAAATTTTATTGGCGTCGTGATTTAATTTTGCGTCACTCATTTAAAAATTTCCGAAAGGTGTTTTGTTAGAATGTTCGTTAATGTCTTTGATGACAGTTTTTTCATGCTTGCCGAGAATCCAGCCCAAAACTTTTATTTCGGCGTAGGTAGCAAGTTTTTGGCGGTAAACGTCGTCAGTTGAAAAGGAAAGTTCCTTGTACGTGATTAACGCTTGATTGTACCGCGCCAAAACTTCTTGCGGTGAGCGCATACGTTCAACTGAATTGTTGTAACGCTCCAACTCCTCCTTCATATGGTTTCTTAACATTTCAGACAAATAAATCAACTCCATTTCTTTTGCAACTTTTGAAAGGTTAATTTCGCCAAAAAATTTTTATAGCCTTTATTAGCTTTAAAATTTTTTCAGGAAATTTGCGGTACTTATTAAAAGCCGTTAAAAATAAAAAAACTTTCCTAGACTTGGAAAGTACATGATAAAAATTTCTTACGGAAAAATATATTTAAGCAAAATTTTAAAATTACATTTCTTTTAATTTTTTAGCAAGTTTTTCAAAGGTTGTGTAAATAAATTCAGTGGCATTTTTTGAATACAATTTTTCTTGCGCCATAAATTTATTGTAATAATTTTCATCAGTCTTCAAACGAATAACTTCCTTGACAAGCTCTTCACTATCACTATCAGGATTCCAAAAAAGTACAGCGTTTTTATTTATGATGCCTTCTTCGGGATTGTTATCCGAACCGTAATAAATGGGAATTGAACCAGCTTTAAATGCGTCAAAAATTTTTTCCGTCACGTAGCCAAAACGATTTGCATTTTCTGAACAGATGTTAAATTTAAATTCGTGAACATATTTTATCTTGTCGTCGCCGTAAACTGTCTTCAATTCGTCGGTGTTATTATTCCACTTGCCAGCGCATTTTATTTGAACGACATCTTTTAACTTTTCGTAAATCGGCGTGCGCGTGTTCATCATATCGTGACCATTTATAACGACGCATTGATACTTGCAAGTACTGCGGGCGGCGTTAATTTCATCAAATCTTTGTTTTATTTGTTCCTTGCTAATTTTATGACCGTCAACCACGTACCCTATCCAACTAGGAAAACGAATATATTTAGGATTGTCAAGGTATTCATATCCCAAAGCTAAATCCACTGAATCTAAACAATAATCTTGGTAGCCGTCATACCAAGACCATGTAAAAACATCTTCGCCAGTTATAAAAATTTTATTTTTAGCATTGTGTTGCCGTACGAATCGATGATCCCCAAAAGGAAAATAAATATTGAAAACTTTATCTTTGCCTACATAATCTTCAATAAATTTTACCCAGAACCAGTTAGAAACATTTTTAGGTACTTCATACCAGTTAAAGAAATGTATATTGTTATGCGAAAAACTTGCTCCAGGTTTAATTTCTTTGACACGTGATTTACTGTGCAAATTGACAGGAATTTTTTTAGCGCTTGTGAGAACTTCCCACATATTAAAGCAAGTTATCTGATTCGTAGCGATTTTATCGACAGTCGCTTCAAATGAACGCCCGCCGACATAATAAGGCTTAATGTAAAATCCGCTGTCAAGATTCGTTTCAAAAGGTACGAAACAAACTTTTTTAGCGTACGGCAATTTGTCAAACTCTGCCAAAACTTCAGGCTTTTCTGTGTACATTACGACAAGCGAATTGAATGGATTGAAATTTGAAATCCAATCACGCCACAGCGTTAAATCAATATTAATATTTTCTTGAGTAGGTTTAAGCTCTATATCGTCCAAGAAAATTTTTACAATTGAATCATTTTGTTCAAATTTTAATTTTGAGTTGAAATAACGTAAAGGGTTGCGCAGGAACTTTAAAAAATCTTGTTCAGAAAATGAAAATCCCCCGCCAACATTCGGGAGACCAAAAGTATATTCAGCAAGTGCGCCGAAATGATTCATTGAGATAATGGAAAGTTTTGAGCTTAAAACTTTTTTATAAACTTCCAGCGAAAAGCCGTAAGTACAAATAGTTCTATCCAAAATAAATTTGCTCGTGTCAACCTTTAAATCTGCAACTTCAATGAGTACATTTTTCAATAAAAAATTCTGCCCCGTGACTACGACAAGGTCATAATCAACGTTAGGCAGTTCATTTTTATTGATGACTGGCAAAGGTTTATTGCCAATCATTACCCCCCCCCATTTTTGGGCTGGGTCTACAACAGACATTATACTCAATGAACCGTACTTTTGCGCCAAAACCTGTAATGCGTTATTCAGTACGCCGAAATTTGGTTGACCTTGACACCAAAGAACAATATTCACTGAAACACCTCTTTTATTTTACTGAATCATAGCCAATTTGCAGAGCCCGCATATTTTGTTCAATCGTCTGCGGCGGAACGCGATGTGCAACAGCTTTTTTAACTGCGTCGAAGTCAACAAGCCCAGTAACTTTTGCGATAACGCCTAACGCTACGATATTTGCGAAAAGTGCGCGACCAACTTTTTCAACGGCTAATTTGGTTATCGGTACGCGAACAATATTTTTGAAGTCAGGCGTTGAGGGAACTAAATCATCATCAAGAATTAAAACGCCGTCGGAGCTTAAATCTTCGTAGTACTTATCAGCCGCCTTCTGCGTCATGGCAAGTACGAAGTCAGGGGCTTTAACGTGCGGGTGGAAAATTTTATCGTCGTCGATGATGACTTCAGACTTTGACGCGCCGCCGCGTGCTTCAGGACCGTAGCTTTGCGACTGTACCGCGTTTTTGCCTTCAGCAACTGCCGCTTCTGCCAAAATGATCGCCGCTGTAATGACGCCTTGTCCGCCTGAACCTGAAAGTCTCAACTGTTTTCTCATTGTAAAGTACCTCCCGCAATATCTCTAACTTTTTTATAAGATTCATTGTAAGTTTCTTCCGTGACTTTGTAGAAAAGCCCTATCGGAAATTTATCGCCAGTTTTTTTATCGTCCGTGAGTTTGTCCCACGCATTTTTCATAACTGCATTGTCACGCATCCACGCCATCATTTTAGCAGGATCGCCGATTTTATTTCGTCGCCCGTAAGCTGTAGGACACTGCACAAGCGCTTCTATGAAGGAAAAGCCTTCATTGTCCATACCTTCGGAAATCATCTTTACTAAGTGCTGGACGTGAAACGCTGTCGACCTTGCAACATAAGTTGCGCCAGCCGCTTCAGCAAGTTTGCAAGCGTCAAACGGTCTGTCAATCGATCCATACGGTGCAGTAGTAGCTTTCTTGCCCAAAGGCGTCATCGGTGATGCTTGCCCGCCCGTCATACCGTAAATGTTATTGTTGAAGAGAATGACGGTTAAGTCAATGTTCCTGCGGCAACCGTGAATGAAATGGTTACCGCCTATCGCCGTACAATCGCCGTCACCAGTTATCACTACTACGTTTAAATTTGGATTCGCCATTTTAACGCCCGTTGCAAAGGGAATTGCTCGACCGTGCGCAGTGTGCAATGTGTCAAAATCCATATATCCTGACGCTCTCGACGAACAACCTATGCCACTGACGATAACGGTATTGTCCTGCGACCAACCTTTTTTTTCAATCGCTTGAACAATCGCTTTCATCACAATTCCGTTGCCGCAACCGGGACACCATAAGTGAGGCAACCGATTCTGTCTGAAAAATGTTTCATAACTTCTTTCAATCAACTGCCGCTCACTTCCTTTACAAGTTCATCAATCGACGCCACAATTTCTTCAGGTTCAAAGATTGTCATATCGTATTTTGCACAAAGTTTTACTGGACATTGACCATTAGCCGCCCGCCGAACTTCACCGACAAGCTGTCCGAAGTTTAACTCTGCCATTACGATACCTTTTACTTTGCCAGCCAATTCATAAATAATTTTATCGGCGAATGGGAAAATTGTTATCAATCTGACAAATCCAACTTTCAAGCCATTAGCGCGGCAAATTTTCACTGCCTCATAAGCCGTCCGCGCAGTTCCGCCGAATGCTACAACTGCAAATTCCGCGTCGTCCATAAAAATTTCTTGAACTTCGATAATTTCATCAGCCCGTGAAATTTTTTCGTGAATGCGGCGAATCAGATTTTCAGTAACTTTTGGACTGCCAACTGGAAAGCCTGTTTCGTCGTGAATTAATCCTGTGACGTGGATTTTGTAGCCGTCGCCGAAATTTGCAATGTTGGGAACTAAATCTTCATCGGGTTCATAAGGTTGATAACCTTCTGCGCGGGATTTTTTAGGAGTACGACGCGGGAAAATCTCAAGTTCATCAGCCGTTGGAAGTTCGACATTTTCGCGAAGGTGTCCAACAATTTCGTCCATCAGCAAAATAACTGGCGTCCGATATTTTTCAGCGAAGTTGACAGCTTTAACAGTCAAGTTGAAAGATTCGCGAACGCTCCAAGGACTTAATACGATAATTGAATGATCGCCATGAGTTCCCCAACGCGCCTGCATAACGTCGCCTTGAGACGGTGCAGTAGGTTGACCAGTTGAAGGTCCAACGCGCTGAACGTTTACGATTACGGCGGGAATTTCAGCTTCTGCCGCGTAGCCGATAAGTTCTTGCTTAAGAGAAATTCCAGGACCAGATGAAGCAGTTAAAACTTTTTTTCCAGCAAGTGACGCGCCGAGTATAACGCCCATACTTGCAATTTCGTCTTCCATTTGAATGAACGTACCGCCGACTTTCGGTAAAAGTTTTGCCATTGTTTCAGCAATTTCAGTTGAAGGAGTGATTGGATAACCGCCGAAAAAACGAACGCCAGCTGCAAGTGCGCCTTCTGCAACAGCTTCATTGCCCTGCATAAGTTTTGCGCTCATTTTTTCTCCTCCTTCACTTTGTCAATGAAAATTGCATAATCGGGGCAACGCAATTCGCATTGTCCACACGCGATACATTTTTCAGGTTCTGCTACGTAAATTTTTCCAAGTTTGTCCAACGCTAAAACTTGTTTGGGACAAAACGCCGCGCAGATTCCGCAACCTTTGCACCTTTCAAGTTTCAGTGTAAACTCCGACTTCATCAAATGCCCTCCAAAAAAATTTTTCTTTTATC
>JAFSUE010000333.1 GCA_017445435.1 Selenomonadaceae bacterium
ACTTGAATCATTTCCCATTCAATCGGCGTTTCGTAGCGATTGGCAATGCCGCTGTAGCCGCTGTCATTTGAAAAGCGCATAACGTCGCGTTGTGAATCGTACCAGAATCTGTAGTCGCTGTAACGTTCATTGCCGTTTTGCGTGTACATTTTCAACGTGACATAAGTATTTCCGCCTGAACGGCTAATTGTCTGTGTCAAAACGTAGCAGTCCCAGCCAGTAGCAGGAGACGTGCCAACGTAAACTTCCGCCGCCTCAACTTTTGTTACTCCCGCGCAGGTTATGGCTAAACCGACGATTAAAATTGCAAACATTTTCTTTAACATTTCAATTCCTCCTAGCATTTAAAAAATGGCGGTCAAGATAAAAATTTTCTCAACCGCCAACAAAAATAAAAATTTACATAGTTAAGCGCGTCAACATTTCTTTATACGCTTCCTCAACGCCGCCCATATCGTGACGGAAACGATCTTTATCTAATTTTTCATGCGTCGCCATATCCCAGAAACGGCAGTTGTCAGGCGAAATTTCATCTGCCAAAACAATTTTATCTCTTTCGTCGCGTCCAAATTCCAGCTTAAAGTCAATCAAATCGACATTCTTAGCACGTAAATTATCTTTCAAAATTGTATTGACGCAGAAAGCAATATGTTCAATTTCATCAAGTTCATGTACGCGAGCAATGTCAACTGCCATAATGTGATAGCGATTGAGCATCGGGTCGCCAAGTTCATCACTTTTATAAAAATATTCAAGTACGGGAACTTTAAGCGGTGTACCTTCCTCAAGCCCAAGACGTTTTGCCAAACTGCCAGCGGCAACGTTGCGGACGACGACTTCAAGGGAAATCATACGCAACAGTTTAACGACCATTTCACGATCGGAAACAACTTCAATGAAGTGACTGTTAATTCCGTTAGACTTCAAAAGTTTGAAAAAGTATTCACTGATTTTGTTGTTGATAATGCCTTTGTCTTTAATGACGCCGTGTTTTTCGCCATTAGCGGCAGTCGCATCATCTTTGAAGTAAACTAAAACTTTGTCGGGCTCGTCAGTGGCGTACATAATTTTAGCCTTGCCCTCGTACATTACCTCGCCTTTGTTCATAATCAGACCTCCTTGAAATTGTTAGCAACTAAATATTTATTTCAGCGAAAGCGTGTTTTACGCCGTCTGCTTTACGTTCAACTTCTTTAACCATATCTGCGCGGAACTCATCAAGTTTTTGTTTAACTTCGTCACTAGACAGAGCAAGAATTTCAACTGCGAAGATAGCGGCATTTTTCGCGCCGTTAATCGCCATTGTAGCAACTGGAACGCCAGGCGGCATTTGAACTGTACTTAAAAGCGCGTCCCAACCTTTCAACGGTTCAGCGGCAATGGGTACGCCGATAATAGGTTTTGTGGTGTAGGATGCAATGACGCCAGCTAAATGTGCCGCGCAACCTGCCGCCGCTATGAAAACTTTCACGCCTTGAGCGTCGCAACTATTTACAAATTCTTGAACTTTGTACGGTGTACGATGAGCAGACGCAACTGTCACGTCGACACTTACGCCGAAGTCTTTCAGCACTTCGACAGATTTTTTCATAACTTTCCAGTCACTGTCACTGCCCATTATAATTGCTACGTCCAACGGAATTTCCCTCCCTTCGTTATCTACCAAAATAATCGTACCAACGTGCGATAATATCATTTCGATTATACGCGATTTGTTTTAAAATTCTATTTAGCGCGTAATTTTAAGTATTATTTAAAAGTTACCGAATCAAATAAAATTCTTCATTACGCATTGCGCATTACGCATTACTAATTTTAAAAAGGGTCTGCAATTACTTCACCGTCCTCGCGAGCAATTTCCCAAATTAACGGACTATTTCTTTCCGCGAAACGGCGCAATTTAAATTCTTCGTCTTCGGTAAATCCCATACATTTTTTGCAGTAACAAACTGGCAAAACGTATTCCGCAATGTCAAAGCCGTTTTTATTTGCCCTTTCAAAACGTACAGTAATACTTTCGCCGCGAGTTGGTGACGAATGAATATCAGTAAACGTGACGATTATATTTTCAGTGTCTGGCAAGATTTTGCAGTATTCATGCACCATAAACTTTTTACCTCAACAAAAATTCTGAATATAATAATAACAATTTGCCGCTAAACTGTCAACGATTCACAGATTTAAACTTGCAACGTCTAAAACTAAAAAAGCGCCGAACGTAATTTGTCCGACGTTTTTTAATCTGTTCGCAATTTGAATTTAATCTCTGCGGCGCGGTCTGTACGGTTCAACTTCACTAAGTGACATAATTTTAACGTTGCCGTCAAGGTCTGCAAAAATAATTTCGGGAACTTGCATTTCTACTAAAAATTCGTAGGTATTCTCATCTGGCACGTAAAAGCCGTCAATGTCAGCGATAATGGCAAGTCCGTCAAATTCGCGCTTACCGTCGACAATAGCACGTACCATTGCCGCCATTTCCGCAGAAACGCTCAAAAACGGTATGGGATGATCTATTCTGCAGCCATTGTAAAGTGTACCGTCTGCACTTAAGACACAAGCGCCCGCCGCTATTCCGTCATGATCGATATAGGAATTTCTCATTGCGTCCATTGCGATTCTAACCATAGTATCGGCAATATCTTCAGTTATTTCAGTCATTAACTATTTGCGCCTCCGTTTCTCAAAATTAAAATGCATCTAAAAGCTTACGTACTTATTTTGCCGTAAAATAAAAAAATCCTGCTTAAAATTTTAATCCTTAATTTTTATAAGAATCTACCGTTTTAAACTGGAAAGTATCAGATAAAAATTTTCTTGCCGTTTATTTATGTTTAGTGTACAATTCGCGTATTGGTCGATGGTCGGCTTTCCCTCCAACGAGGGGAGGTGGTAGTAGTGACGACTTACGAAAAGATCATGTTGGCTCTCTCTGCCAGTCAGCTTATCGCTACCATCTGCAACATTATCTTCGGATAGTAGAAAAAAAGCCGCACACATGCGGTTTCCACATTTCCATTTTATAAATTGAGGGAAGCCGACATGCAAACATCGACCACCTTTTTTTGAACATTTAAATTATAATTCATAAACAAACAAATTGCAACGGCAGGGGAAAATTTTCCTTGCCGTTTATTTTTATTTAGTGTGACCTATGGTCGGCTTTTCCTCCAACGAGGGGAGGTGGTTGACGTGACAACAACAGAAAAATTGCGCTTGCAATAAGCGCTACGCAGTTGTTGCTCACTATCTACGACGTCTTCTTTAAATAGGCGTTTGTAAAGTCACGTAGGGCACGACTTCTTTGAGACATTCATTTAGTTTTAAGGGGAAGTCGACGCGGAAACATCGACCACTTTCTTTGAATAAAATTATAATTCATAAACAAATAAATTGCAACGGCAGGAGAAAATTTTTCTTGCTGTTTATTTTTATTTAGTGTACAATTCGCGTATTGGTCGATGGTCGGCTTCCTCTCTTTCGAGGGGAGGTGATAGCATGACAACGTATGAAAAAATAATGCTCGCCATGGGCGCAGCAGAGTTGGCGATCGCTATCTACCACGTGTTCTTCGGTTAGAAAACACGAAAAAAGCCGTTGCACGGCTTCCAAAAAGTTTAGGTATATAAGCTGAGAGGGAGTCGACGCAACCAACATCGACCACCTTTTTTTACAATTAATTATACTTAATTATAATCTACGGAAAAATTTTTTGCAACAATTTGGAGGGAAATTTTTTGAGAATTAACGGAGCGCGAGCACTTTTAGAAAGTTTGAAAATGGAAGGCGTCGACCTTGTCTTTGGTTATCCCGGCGGCGTCGTACTTAAACTTTATGACGAAATTTATAAAATGAAGTTCCCCAACATCTTAACAGGACACGAACAAGGCGCGGTACATGCGGCGGACGGTTACGCAAGATCATCTGGCAAAGTCGGCGTCGTCATTGCAACTTCAGGACCTGGCGCGGCAAATTTAATCACGGGCATTGCCACTGCCAATATGGATTCAATTCCTATCGTTTGCATTACTGGGCAAGTTGCCAATCACGCTATCGGCAAAGATTCTTTTCAGGAAGTCGACGTTTACGGAATCACCACGCCGATAACTAAACACAATTACCTTGTCAAAAATGCTAATGAACTGCCGCGCGTCGTCAAGGAAGCTTTCTTCATCGCGCAGACTGGCAGACCTGGTCCAGTTTGCATTGATATTGCCGCTGACGTTTTCAATACCGAAATTGATTTTGAATACCCCGAAAAAATTAATCTGCGCGGGTACACTGGCGAAAATCCTACTGACGAAAAGGCGATTGATGACGTTGTAGCGGCGCTGAAAAATTCTGAACGTCCATTAATCTTTGCTGGCGGCGGCGTCATTTCGTCTAATACGTCTTCAACTTTGCGCGAAATTTTAAATTGTCTCGGCTGTCTTTCAACGTCAACAATGATGGGTATCGGCGCGATTGAACCTGAACGCGACGGCTACTTGGGATTCGCAGGAATGCATGGCGCTTACGGTGCGAACATTGCCATTCAAAATTGCGATTTACTTTTAGCTATCGGTATGCGATTCAGTGACAGAGTGACGGGTAAAGTTGCCGAATTTGCGCCAAATGCTAAGATTGTCCACTTTGAACTTGATCCCGCCGAAATTAATAAAAATGTTCGCGTCGACTACAAAGTTTTAGGCGACTTGAAAATTTCCTTGCCGATTTTCCTTGACAAGCTGAAAAGTTTGAACTTTGACTTTGCTGAAAAATTTAGCGCGTGGAAAGATGAAATGCTTGTCGAAGCCGCGAAACATCCTTTCAGCTACACGCCTGAAGGCGACGTGATTAAACCAGGTGCGCTTATCTCTAGGATTAGTGAAATTTGCGACGATAACACAATCGCCGTAACTGACGTTGGACAACACCAAATGTGGGCGGCGCAATTTTTTAAGGCACGCGCTCCGCGTCAATTTCTTACAAGTGGCGGACTTGGTACAATGGGATTTGGACTTCCAGCCGCAATGGGCGCTAAACTTGCTTGTCCTAAAAAAAATGTTATCTTAATCACGGGCGACGGCTCAATTATGATGAACATTCAAGAGTTAGCGACGATTGCTGACAACAATATTGACGTGAAAGTTGTTATCGTCCACAATTTCATTTTGGGAATGGTTGGGCAATGGCAACGGCTTTTCTACAATCATCATTACTCGGCGTCGGAATTGAATTTGAAACGTGACTTAGTAAAAATCGCGCAAGCTATGGGTGTTCGCGCTTACAGATTGACTAAGGCGTCGGAACTTCATGACGATTTGCCAGAAATTTTATTCTCAAAAGGTCCAGTTGTCATTGACGTTTATGTACCGCAGGAAGAAAATGTTATACCAATGGTACCAGGCGGCAAGCGTCTTGACCAAATGGTTTTAAGTTAATGCGTAATTCGTAATGCGTAATTCGTAATGATAAATTCCTAAAAGCTTAAAGCTAATCCCTAAAAGCTAAGAAAGGGTGCGTGAAATGGGATTCAGTGACATCAGCATTAAAACAAAATTTATTATCTTGACAGGCGTTGTAGCAGCTTTTATGTTAATCATTTCATTTACTGGATACTACATGGCGTCAAAGGAACTTCATCAAAATATTGACGAAGAAGTTGCCGCTACTATGAAGTACGCCGCCGCCGATATGGATGCATGGATGAATAGGCGAATTGGCGTTGCACAGGCGCAAGCGTCATTGTACAGTAACTTCAACGGCGATTATGCCCGCATTAAAGCTAAAGACACAATGTCCACTTTCACTTACGACAGCACCATTATTGATATGGGCGTCGGGCTTGAAGACGGTACATTCACAAGCTACAAAAACGGTTTGACTTCACTTGACCCGCGTCAACGTCCTTGGTACTTAAGCGTTAAAAATACGGGCAAAGAATTTTTTGTCACTTCCCCATACGAAGATTTAAACACGCATCAAATTTTAGTTTCGATTGTTGCTCCCGTCACAAATGGCAATGCTTATATCGGTTCAGTCTGTGAAGATATTGGACTTGATATTTTAGCGGAAAAAGCGGGCGAAATTAAGTATCGCGGCACGGGCTACGCAACTTTCATGGACGCTGAAGGAACTATCATTGCAACTTCTGACCCTGAACTTAATGGCGTAACGCACATTAAAGAAATTATTGACACGCCAGAACATCTCAATCAACTTTTGACAACTGGCGCTGGCGATTATATTTGCAAAGTTAATGGAACTGAATATGTTTTCGGCTATGCAACGCTTGAAAGTACTGGCTGGCTTGTAGGACTTGCTATTCCTTACGATACAGTTTACGGCGTACTTGCTAACATTAGAAATACTTTTGCAGTCATCACGATAATTTGTTTGATAGTTATAACTTTATTCTGCGTGAAAGTTTCCAACGCTATGACTGGACCAATTCTTCAGCTTGAGGAACACGCCAAGCAACTTTCACAGGGCAATTTGCGCGTCAACGATATTAAAGTTGAAGGTACTGACGAAATTGGTTCACTGACTCACGCTTTCAACACCATGAGCAATAACCTTCGCAAACTTATTCAGAAAATGTTGACGACTTCCGAACAACTCGCGGCGGCAAGTGAACAGCTTACGGCAAGTTCAACTCAATCTGCAAATACGTCTGTTCAAATTGCTGAAACGGTTTCCGAAGTCGGCGGCGATATTACTAAACAAATGCAAGATATTGAAGGCGCGAAAAATAGCATTGAGGTTGTCTCCTCCGATATTCACATTGTCGCCGATAAAGCCGTAAATGTTGCCGCTACGTCTGAAAATACTGCTAAAGCCGCGCAGAAGGGCGAAGAGCTTATGCAGGAAGCTATTGCGAAGATGAATAG
>JAFSUE010000334.1 GCA_017445435.1 Selenomonadaceae bacterium
ATTTTTAATGTAATGCGGTTCAATCCATACAGTGACATTGCCAGCGCCGCCAGTGAGTGTGATATTGTCGATAGGATTAGAGCCGCCGCCGAACATGTGGAAGATGTCATTTCCGTCGCCGCCGTCAGCAAAAGTATGATCGCGGTTTATCGTGACGGTATCGTTGCCAGTTTCGCCGTAAATTGTTCCGCCGCGTGAATAAATGGAAATTGAGTCGTTGCCGTCGCCAGCGTTGATTCTGTCGGTTTCATCGCCTTCAATCCAAGTGCCGCTATCATGTCTGCCGCCGTTGACAGAAATAATATCGTCGCCGCCCATCGCATTTACTGTTGAGTGGTTGCCGTACAATCTAATATTGTCGCTAGCGTCGCTACCGTTTACCACTGCGCCGTTGTCAGTTGAGTTAATATCCATAATTTTATCACTCCGTCCAAAAAAATATATTATTTTATCGTTAATCGCTAGAAAAAAATTTAGGTCGTGTTGATTAATTAAATTTTTTATTAAACTTCTTTTCTTTTGGCGCAAATTTAGTGAGTAGTCAGTAGTTAGTAGTGAGTAGTTTAAAATGTTCGCCGCGTTCCACTCCGCAAGGCGCTGAAAGCCGCTAGTTACCACCATTTTTTACTTTGAGTTTACTACGTAGTTATTCAACACCACCTAATAAATGTTTATGACGGGCAAATTAGACAAAAATAAAAACCGCTATGACGCGGCTTTTGTAAAAAATTTTTTTCAATCGAATTTTAAATTTGCAAGTTCGGGGAACAAGTCGCCGATTGAATTTGAAAGATTTTTGGGCTTGAGTAAATCAATTACAGGTTGCATAGTTTTTTGGAAGGCTTCATCATCTTGCATTAAAGTTAAAATTGCCGCTGTATTTGCCGCGTCTGCAAGTGCCGTATGTTGCGTTCCTTCAAAATTTCTATTCATTGCCCCGACTGCATGTTTCAACGCTAAATTGCTGTGCAAGCCAATTTTATCGTCGAAATCTTTTTGAATGTCAATCCACTGTTGCTCCATTCGTTCGGTGTCAAAATCTGGCAACTTGTAACTGCATTCAGCTTTCAGTTGCTTTATATCGGATGGACTCCAAGAATAAAGCGTCATATCCCAAGTGCCTATCCAGTCAAAAAATTTTTTAAACTCTACGGCAAAATTTTCTTTGTCGGCGACCATTTCATTAGTTATGCCAGTCAACTTTGTTATATGTTTAGTAATTTCGTTGAACTCTGGCTTAACGTAACTTTGAAATTCCGAAATAGGCTGATAATTTTCATCAAGTTTGACGGCGCCAAATTCTATAACTTCGTCAAGCAAATATCGCCGCACGTCTTTTAAAGTTTTGCTAACAGGATTCATTTCCAAATCGATAACAATATGAACCACTAAAACGCCTCCTAATTTCTTGTTTTATAAAATTTTAACTCATACGCTGAAATTATTCAACCAATTTTAACAAATAAAAATACCGCAACAACTCCTGCGCGGCAAAAATTTTTTTACGGTTAATTCATCTAAAAAATTCCTAGCGTCTTGAAAAGTAATAGCCAACAAAAAATTGTAAAGCATGATAGCGCTGACGTAAACACGACGCAATTTCCCGCTAAATCTGAATCGCCGCCCATTTGTTGAGCCATTGCGAAAGATACGACTGCACACGGCGTACCAAAAATTGCTATCAACGTCACAAAATCAATTCCGCGAAATCCTAAAAAAATTGCCGTCGTCAAAATTATACTCGGTACTAAAATCAATCTGCCAAACATACACCCTGCAAGTTGCCTTCTATGTTCATGAGTACTGCCGAATTTAAATGACGCGCCTAAAATTATTAACGCAACTGGTGTCGTCGCCGCTGAAATTTGACCAATCGGCTTTAAAATCGGCGCTGGTACGTGTACGCCCAAAATTAAAAGCAATGCGCCGACTATCGCGCCAAGTATCATTGGATTTTTCAAAACGCCTTTCAAAATCGGTAGGAGTGCAAACTTTCCGCCGCGAAATGTTTCTAAATCAAACACCGCTAAAATGTTGTACATTGGAACTATAACGGCAATCATCATCGTCGTCACTGCAATATTTTCATCGCCGAAAATATTTGCAACAATCGGTACGCCCATTAAAACAAAATTGCTACGGAAAATTGCTTGAACTATCACGCCGCGCCGTCTATTTTCCTTCTCAATTCGCGGCACGATTAACATTAACAGCGTGAAAATTACCAGTACGCCGCAAGTAGCAAATATCATCAGCTTAGGGCGAAACGTCGACGCTAAATCCGTCGTGTAAATGCTGTGAAACATCATACAACAGAAAAAGACGCGGAAAACCATTCTGTTCATATGGTTTAATTCTTCGTCCGTCAGCCACTTTTGATACTTCACAAACGCGCCGATTGACATTAAACAAAACATTGGCACAACTGCGCTAAGCGCTACGATAAAGTTGCTGAAAAATTCACTGTCCAAAAATTTTTACGCTTCCTTAACTTTGCCGACAAGTTCGCGTATATTTTCAAGCCCGCGCCTTTGCAAATAATTTTCTAAGTCATCAATAATTTTCATCGTTACGTTGGGGTCAGCAAAATTCGCCGTACCAATCGCAACTGCACTTGCACCAGCTAAGAAAAATTCTACAGCGTCCGCGCAGGTACGAATGCCACCCATTCCAATTACGGGAATTTTTACCGCCTTAGCAACTTGATAGACCATACGAATTGCGACAGGTTTAACTGCGCCGCCAGATAAGCCGCCCGTCACGTTGCCAAGCGTTGGTTTCCACGTTTCAATATTAATTTGCATTCCCATAAGCGTATTTATCAGCGACACGCAATCAGCGCCCGCGTATTCGACGGCAAATGCAATTTCCGTTATATCCGTGACGTTAGGACTAAGTTTGACGATAACAGGCTTAGTTGTATTTTTTTTCGCCGCCGCCGTGACTTCAGCCGCCGCCTTTGGACTTGTACCGAAAATTATTCCGCCGTCTTTCACGTTGGGACAGGAAATATTTAACTCAAGCGCCGCGATACCGTCAACGTCCAAAAGTTTAGCAAGTTCGCCGTAATCTTCGACGGTTGAACCGCTGATGTTGACGATGATGTTCATATTATATTTTTTTAGGCGCGGGAGAATTTCCGACAAAAATTTTTCAACGCCAGGATTTTCAAGCCCGATTGAATTTAACATACCAGCAGGCGTTTCAGCAATTCGCACGCCTTTATTTCCACTGCGCGGCTTAAGCGTCAAGCACTTCACCATAACGCCGCCGAGTTTGTCAAGTTCGACGAAGTTTTCAAATTCTTCACCGAAGCCGCAAGTTCCCGACGCCGTAAGAATTGGCGTTTTCATTTTTATTCCGCAAATTTCCGTTTCCAAAATTTTACTCATAAATTTTCCTCAATGTTAGGTAGTAGATAAAGGATATTTTTTAAAATTCAAGCTTATAAAAATTTTTTATATTAAACTACTTTTTCTTTGGCGCAAAGAAAAAGTAGCAAAAAGAAACATAGCGGCATTTGTGCGCCCACGATTAACTTTACAGTAATTTCAGCAATACACCGCGTCCCATTTGTTGCGACAATCCAACGTTACAGAGGCGCTGGGAAATGCCGCTTTTTACCGTGATTTATCATTACGAATTACGCATTAAATCTTTGCCGATATTGTAGGCGTCGTCAAGTTGAGTTGCCCAATTTTCTTTTCTGTAAGCAATTTTATGTTCTGGATCGAAAATCGAAGATTCGTATTTGGAATAATCTTTGAATTGAACCGTATCGAAGGCGTACAAAGTTTTCGGCTTGACGCCCAAAATTCTTTCCGTGAAAGTTTCGTACATTCCAGTTAAACGTTCCATGCCAAATTGTTCCCAATGATTCGCCGTCATATTCATCGTGTAGAAAAATGCGCTGGGAAGTTTTTTTGGAAAGACCGTTGAAATTTCGTTGCTGTAAATGTAATTTGAAAAGAAAAGACGCTCAATGCAAGCTATCATTCCCGCCGAAAAATTCATAAAATAAATTGGTGTACCGAAAATGACAGCGTCCGCCGATTTAATTTTTTCAAGCACGGGCGACAAATCATCTTTCATCGCGCAAATGCCGTGTTCCTTACTTTTCAGCTTGCAGTAAAAGCAACTTGTACAGCCTTTGAAGTTCAGCGCGTACAAATTGACAAGTTCGACTTCCGCGCCAGCGTCTTGAGCACCTTTAGCGGCGCTTTTCAAAAGTTCCGCCGTGTTACCATTTTTACGCGGGCTACCGTTGATTAAAATAATTTTCTTCATCCTAAGTTCTCCTTTTTAGTAAGTAGTGAGTAGTCAGTAGTGAGTAGTGAAAAAAATACTACTAACTACTAACTACTTACTACTCACTAATCACGGCTCAATAAATTCTCTTGCGTCGAAAACTGGACCGTCTTTGCAAACTTTTTTTCTACCATTCACCGTATCAACCGAACAACTTAAACATGCGCCTAATCCGCAAGCCATACGCCGTTCAAAACACATTTCACAAGGCAAGCCGTTAGCTATCGCCTCAAGCGCCACGCCGTACATCATTACATCTGGTCCGCAGGTGTAAACCGCCGAATATTTTTCAGCTGACAAAATTTCTGGCAAATAATCAGTCGTAAAACCTTTTCGCCCGTAACGATAACTGCCGTCGTCCGTCGTAACAAAAATGCTGTGAACTGACGGTAAATGTATAAATTCTTTCAGCCAAAAAATTACTTCGTCCCTGTTTTTCCCGCCGATTAAAATTTCAACTTCACGAATTTTTTCAGCGACACTTAAAAGCGGCGCAATTCCCATTCCGCCACCAACTAATAAGACTTTGCTGGCGGCGTCGACGTTGAACCCATTGCCAAGCGGCGCTAAAAGATTTAACGTCGTGCCAACTTCAAGCGTCGATAAAAATTTTGTGCCTTCGCCTACAACGCGATAAAAAATATTTACGCCGTCTTTTGTTGACGCAATGCCAAATGGACGCCGTAAAGTAAATTTGTCCGACGGCAACTTAAGTTGTAAAAATTGCCCAGCCTTCGCCAACGTTGCAAGTTCTGGCGCGTCAACTGTAAGCTTAAAAATTGTCGGCGCTACTTCGACGTTCGATTTAATTTTGCTTTCAAAAATTTTGCTCATAGTTCTACTCTCTCTAAAAAATACCACTTCGCTTTACGCAAAAAATAAATACCGATACAAAAATTTTTGTCACCAGCATTATTATAACCACTATTAAAATATTTTGCGATACAAATTTATTTCGCCAGCAAATTTTTTTACAACGCTTTAACCCGCGTCATAAAATCATCTATCGTAAGCGCACCTTCCAACGGCTTTTTGTCGAATACCATAAAATAAGCAAATCTTTCAGAATTAGACTTAGTCTCCCAAAGTTTTCCCAAATTTAATTTTTGCTTAGAGTCCGAATTGTCGCGGTCATCGCCTTTCACTTCGACAATTAGCAAAAAGCCTGACTCCATCATTACCAAAAAATCTGGGTAGTGATTGATAAAGCCGTTAATGAAGAATTCTTTCTTAGCGCGGTTACGATGCCACCAA
>JAFSUE010000335.1 GCA_017445435.1 Selenomonadaceae bacterium
GGAGAAATTATACCGTTGCAAGTTGGCAAGGGCGATTACTCAAAAGGCGTCGTACGTGAAAATTATGAAAATCCTACGGTTATTGAGTTCACGAACATTGAAAAATTTATGGCGGCGTATAGTGAACGCGAAGGACGCCCGCAAACTTCGTGGAATGACATTTCAATTTCTCATGACGCGCAGAAAGATTTAGACGCTATAGCTAACAGCAATTTGTACGTGGCATTTTTTGAGGATTTAAAGCGTTGGTGCGGCGACGAAAATTTTACGGCGAAAGCTATTGACAAGAGCGGCTATGAAATTGACCTTCAACCTTTCGTAGAAATTTTGAAAGATAAATTCAACCCGCTTGAAATTTACGCTTACTACTTGGGCAGTTATATCAATCATATGTTGCAACCGAATCACATTTTCATGAAGTACATTTTAAGTTTTCCTGTGACGTATGAAAGGAACATTCGCGAAAGAATGTTGCGAAGTTTTACGGCTGGTATAAAAAAATCTTTACCGACGGCGTTATTGTCCAATGAAGAGGTGATGAAAAATTTCCGCGTCGTCGAAGGTACAAGCGAACCTGCCGCGTATGCTGTAACGGCGCTTGAAAATTTTGGATTCATAAACGGCGACGATATAGAAAAAATTTATTACGCGGTGTTCGATTGCGGCGGCGGTACGACTGATTTTGATTTTGGAATGTTGCGCGAAACTGGCGACGGCGATTCCGACGCTTACGACTATATTTTAACGCATTTCGGCGCGGCTGGTGATAAAACTTTAGGCGGCGAACATCTTTTAAAACTTTTGGCGTTTGAAATTTTCAAGGCGAACATTGCAGAATTACTCAAGCCGAAAGAAAAAATTCCTTTCACATGGGCGGCTGAAAAGTTAGACTTTGCAGGCTCTGAAGGAATTGTGCGCGATTCGCAGGAAGCAAATTTAAATATGCGTGCGCTGGTACGTGCCATTCGTCCGTTGTGGGAAAATCCAACTTCCGACGTTGCTAAAAAAATTTTAAACGCGGGAGTTATTGAACTGCCAAATTATTTTTTAGGTACAGGCAAGGAAAGTACAGGCTTGAAATTGTCAATCGGCGTACAAAATTTTTCATTCGATGAAAAAAATTCTGCCGCTGAAAAAGTTGAAACGCCATTAGTTGACGTTGAAAAAATTTTGGCGGACAGAATTAAACGCGGCGTAGATAATTTTTTCCTTGCACTGCGCGACGCCTTCGACAAAGTTAGCGGCGGCAATGATAACGGCGTTGATATGCTTAGCGACGTGAAGGAAATTAAAATTTTCCTGGCTGGCAACTCTACAAAGTCCGCGCTTGTCAAAAAAATTTTCGACGAATACACAAACTACGAAACTGGCAAAGCGCGTGAAATTTTAGGATTCGGCAATGAACAAGCTATGCCGAAATTTACTTTATACCCTCCACTTGGTACGGACGACGCTAAAATAATTCAACTTGAAAACGGCGTTGAAGTTGACGAAAAAAATTTTGCCGCGCCGACTGGTAAAACTGGTGTTGCATTTGGACTTTTGCGTTGTCGTGACGGGCAGGAAATTAAAGTTGTCGACATCACGCCAGAAGGTAAAGATAAAAAGCAAGTTCCCTTCCAATTTTACGTTGGGCGACGCAGTAAGAAAAAGTTTAAAGTTATTATCGACAAGTCGACGAAGTTGGGCGAATGGTACAGATTCATCAGCGCGGACGTTGACACGTTCGACTTGCTGTACACTGCTGAAAGTATCGTTGCGACGAATGATGCGCCCGCGTCGATAGCTAAGCGGTTGACGATTCACATTGACGCCGACCCTACCGCCAGCGTGTACGTTATGGCGTCGACTTCAAACACGATTCGTTACGCCGTGTCAAAAGACGTTCCGCCGCCTGAAGTTGAAGGCACGCCGATTATTTTGGAGTAAGTAGTAAGTAGATGGTGTTTGAATAATTGAGTAGTACATAAAAGTAGAAAAATGAAGGTAAATACGCGGCATTTATCGCGCCTTGCGGAGTTGGATGCAAAAGAACACAAGGACGCGGCAAAAACTTTTTTCTACTGCAACGTAAACCGCGAGCGCGCAAATGCCGCAATGTTTTCTTTTTGCTACTTTTTCTTTGCGCCAAAGAAAAAGTAGTTCAACTAAAAAATTTTTATAAAAACTTCTCACAAGCTAAAAGCTAAACTTTGAAAGCTGGAAAATAAAATGGATTTTTTGACGACACGAACACAATTTCAATGTGCGGCAAGTCCCGCCGTAATATTCACGGTCTCTGCGTCAGGTAAAGTTGAACATAAAAATTCAAAGGTGCTAACAACGTCTGCAAAACTTACAGGCAACGGCATTTGTCAAATATTAACGGCACTGGCGCAGGGCGTTCCTCAACCGTGTCAATTTCAGCAAACAGCGTGGATTAACTGTGACTTGACGCGAAAAGCTAACGGCGAAAACTTATTGACAGATAAATCTTTCTGTAACTGTTCACAATGTCCATCCGTTATAAAAGTTCGTGCGGCGTTGGCATTGGGTTTTCAATCTGGAAATTTTTCCGCGCAGACTGCATCCGCTGTAGCCGCGTTGCCGCCGTTAGCTAATGAAAATAAATCTGTTAAAGCCGATAACCAATCTACAAACTTACAAGCTACAAACTACCCGCTACCAGCTAATGACAAGCAGGAAAATGAAATTGCCGCCGCGAAAAATACGGCTAATGAAAACGTCGCTGAAAATACTGAAAAAGTTGGATATAGTTTAAAGTGTTTGACGTGTTCTAAGAAAAATTGTAAATACCGATTTGACGGCACGATTAAAACAAGTTCTAACAAGTCGCCCAGTCAACAGCTTACTGAAAATTATCTTGACTATCTTGATACTACAAAAAAATTTAATACGAATGATCTTATATATAAAAATTCGTTGGAATTGAAAGGCGGCTGGAATTATGCGGCACATCACATTATTCCTAGAGACGAATCATTTGCAAAAGTTCCAAAACTTGTAAAAGTTGCAATTGCTTGCGGCTATGATATAAACTGCGCGGAAAATTGCATAATGCTACCGTCGAAACAGGAATGTCACGGACAACTTGACGATGAAGGTAAACAAGATTCAGCCTTTGAGATTATGGCGCAAACTGGTATGCAGGTGCATTTAGGACCACACACACATACTAATTATGCGGGACTTTTGATTAAGGAATTGGAAAAAATAAAAATTCCGCCAGAAGGTGAAATTTGTCCCGCGCAGATAATAAAGCCGTTGCACAAAATTTCTGCTAAAGTTCGTAACAAATTAGTCAAGTTCAGTAAAAATCCTATGGCAAGTCATCCTTACTACGTTTCGCAGATTTCGCGCGAATATGCTTTAAATGCATCGCGATTGACAAAATTTGTTGCCTTTGGACGCGGGCACGCAAAACGTATTATTGGACGTATTACGGGCACAACAAAAACATCTAAGCGGGCAGAAAATATTCGTGACAGAGTATTAAATAAAAGCTAGAACCTAAAAGATAGAATGGAGGAATTTTTTATGGCAAGTACTTGGGACAAAATCCCGCAAACTCATCGCACAATTTTATTTGAACAGTTCACCCACCCGTTAGACAATTCTACAACCAACTTGTACGATATTTTAAGCGTCTTTGATGATTCATCTATGAGCGACGAAGAATTGAGCAAAGACATTGAAAACAAATTGGAAGTTAGCAGTTTCGACGAATTTATAAAAAAATTTTCGCCGAAAGTTTATGAATATGTCACTGGCACGGCGGACGGTGTCCCTAGCGTACAGTACACCACTGATCCAGTTTTGGCTAAAAAATATCAAAACCGCGAAATTGAATTGACGAAACATACTTACTTTGAAATGCTTGTTAATATGTACAGCCAAAAAGGCGACAGCGGCATTGCCAACATTGACTTTGATGACGCTAAAGTTCGCGAAATTCTTACGCCTAAACGCGAAATTGAGGCGCTTTACGATAAGCGGCGGCAACTTCCGTTGCTTATGGAAAAGTATGATAACCTTGTCAAGAAAAATGAAAATCCTGCGGCGATTGTCAAACGCATTAAACAAACTCGTCAAGAAGCGGTTCAACAACTTCAAGCTCCAACTGCTATTATTGCTTTGGGAATGGCTGACGCTCAACAGAAAATTGAACTTATCGATAAAGGGCTTAAACAGTTAGACGCTCCAAGTGCTGGCGAAAGTGAAGATAAAAAATTACTTAGTGGTACTATCGGCTTTAACAACGAAGGACGACTTGTATTAATTCCAGCTAAAACTTCCGCGCCTGACGATGAAAAAGTTGATTCGCCTAGCGATCCTAATGGCGACAATATGAAAAAGCTTGCCGCCGTTATGAAAGGTGACCTTGATAAAAAAGCTCCTCCTAGTACTGACGACTACACGAAGGCGCTTGTAATTTCTGGATATACTGGCGTCGACATTCAACTTTCAACGCCGTTTGAAGAAATGGATCGTACTGCACTTGTTGAGTACCGCGAAGAACTTGTTGCTAAGAAAAATATTTTGGAAAACGTCTTCAAGCAAATGAAGGAAACCTTTGTTAAGGAACTTTCTGAAATTGTCCAAAAAGTTTTGAGCGTGAAAATTTTCTTCGACCACGCTACAGTTAAAGGCACAAATTCAGCGACGTTGCCTAAGGCTGGCTTAATCGTCACGAATTGTAATGCAAGCAAATTGATTGACGCGGGAGTTAAAGATAAATTTTCTAAGGTAATGGAACATTTCGGCAAGGTTGAAAGCGGCAATAAAAAAATTTGGTTCGCGATTCTGCCCAACGTTATGGACGAAAATTTTGAAGGCAGTACAAATGATGAAAATAATGGCGGCGGTTGGGAAGATGATTTATTTTCCGACGTTGAACTTGATGAAGAAAAAATTTCTACTGACGCCGTTGACTTCAACGCGGCAAAGTCTTTACTGCAAATTATGGACGACAGCAAGATTATGACGTTATTTAATTTTGCGCCGACAGAGCAGACAACTTTTTCAAATATAAATCCGAAGACGATTGACGCCATTGCAGATAAATTTGCTGACTTTAAAAAGGAACACGCGGTTTACGCAATGCCGAACTTTACAATTATGAAAGCTGGTACCGTTCCACTTAATGATGAGCCTGACGCGCCGAAAATTACCGTACCAGCGATTTACATTAACGCGGCGTACGTGGCTGCAGGTCTTTTAGTTGCCGCGCAGCAACCCGACTTTTGGATTAGCAGAGGTTTTAAAAATAAGGAAGATTTCCTTACTGAAAATGCTTGTGTACGAATTGATTTAGAAAGCGGTGAAGTTACGCGAAAACTTTTGACGAAGTTTAACCGCGAACGTTCCATTGAATGGAGCAAAGATGTTTTAGACGCCTTCACGAAAAAACGTTTTGGTTTTGTTTTCGACGGCGACCGCAAGTACGATGAAAAGGCGAACAAGTTTATTGACAATACGTACATTCTCAATGCCCGTACTTTAGACAGAAATGATCAAGGCGAGTATCAACCAATTTTCGCCGTGCTGATGAAAGATTTTGTCGACACGTACAAGCGCACTTACGGTTCACCGCTTACAACGTCGAAGTCAAAAGATTTCTTCCGTGTTGCTGGCGATTGGACTAGACAGTCTAAAAAATATAATCCCGCTATTATAAATTTGATTCTGCGCGACGGCGAAGAAATTATTCAAGAAGGCAGTACGTGGAAAATTCAGTTGAAGAGCGGCGAAAAAATTATTGACGTTTCGCTTGACGTTAAAGTTGTGGATGCTTAAAAATTACTTTTATTGAATTGAACGCTGAAAAAGATAAAAATTTTATATTGATTATAAAATAAAAAAATCCTACGATTAAAAAGTCGGAGGAATTTTTTATTTTAATTTCTAACAACTACTAACTACTAACTAAATTTGCCCGTTGGATACGTTTTTGCAATTCGACGGGCATTTCAACTTTTGGCGCGTCGGGATGAAGTAGCCAAGTTGCCGCAAAATGTGTTTCGGAAATTTTAAACATTGGCGGTTCAACTTTTTCATCAATTTTCATTGCAAATTTATTTCGTGCTGAAAAAGCATCGCCAATCGGTTCGTGCAACAAATTCGGTGGGCTACCTGGAATTGAATATAATCTTGCGTCGTCTGTTTCCAAATCGGGCATTGCTGATAAAAGCCCCCAAGTATAAGGATGACGCGGATCGAAAAAAATTTCTTCGACGGTACCGCGCTCAATAATTTTTCCCGCGTACATAACATTTACAAAATCTGCAACCTTCGCGACAACGCCTAAATCGTGCGTGATGTAAATTACTGACAAGCCAAGATTTTTTTGCAAATCGCTGATTAAATTTAAAATGCCCGCTTGAATAGTCACGTCAAGCGCCGTCGTAGGTTCATCACAAATTAAAATTTTCGGCGAATTGGCAAGCGCAACCGCAATGACGACGCGTTGACGCATTCCGCCTGAAAGTTGGTGCGGATAATTTTCAAAACGATTTTCAGCGTTAGTAATGCCGACTAAATTTAAAAGTTCCAAAGATTTATCGCGTGCATCATCTTTAGAAATTTTTTTATGAATCAGCATTCCTTCCATAATCTGTTCGCCAATCGTCATAGTTGGATTTAAACTTGTCATTGGGTCTTGAAAAACCATAGCAATATTTTTGCCGTTAATATTTTTGCGCAAATCTTTTTTTGAAAAAGTCAGCAGGTCGACAAATTTTTCATCTAAACGGTAAAAAATTTTTCCGCCGTTAATAACAGCGTTTGAATCAAGAAGACCAGTAACGGCTTTCATCGTGACAGATTTTCCGCTGCCAGATTCGCCGACAATCGCAACAGTTTTTCCACTCGGCAAATTTATATCGACGCCGCGAATTGCATGAATATTTCCCGCGTTCGTCTTAAAAGTTATGTCAAGATTTTCGACAGATAAAATTAAATTTTCGTCCATAAAACTTTCCTCTACATATCCTCCAGCTTAGGCGCTAAAGCCTCGCGCAGTCCGTCACCGATTAAATTAA
>JAFSUE010000048.1 GCA_017445435.1 Selenomonadaceae bacterium
GAGAAAGTACGGAGACAGTATAGAAAATTGAATAAAAAACATTGCGCGTAAAATTTTTGATTATCGCTATTCAAATGAACTTTTTCTCTTATCCATATTGCCTTAAAATTTTTTCTAAATCTGTCCTATTTGCTATTGCAATTAACCTTTCTTTTCGCCAAAATAAAATTAATCTTGACAGTATAAAATCTTGCAGGTATAATTATCTTTACCGTTTTTGTCACTGGAGGCATTTTGTCACAAAAGTGGAGGAATGTTTTGTGGAATTTAAGCACCTGTAACTTTTGCGCGTTGGTCTTACGAGCGACGACGGCTTTTTTTAATTAAGAATTAAGAATTAAGAATGTAGAATTTTATTTTATCCTTAAGAATAAGGAGTGACTGATTTAATGTTTAGTCCTGTTCGAGTTGGCAAGCGGACGCGCTACAGTTACGCAAGAATCAAAGAAGTTATGGAAATGCCACATCTTCTTGACATTCAGCGTAAATCCTATGAATGGTTTCTGCGCGAAGGCTTGGAAGAAATTTTGAAAGATATTTCGCCGATTAGCGATTTCAACGGAAATTTAAAACTTTTCTTCGGCAAATTCAAACTTGGTGAACCAAAATATACTCTTGATGAGTGCAAGGAACGCGACGGCACATACTCCGCGCCTATTCGCGTGAGTGTTCAGCTTGTCAATAACGAAATGGGCGGCGAAGTCAAAGAGCAGGAAGTTTTTATGGGTGACTTCCCACTTATGACGGAGACGGGAACTTTTGTTATAAACGGCGCTGAACGCGTTATCGTCAGTCAGCTTGTACGCAGTCCTGGCGCTTACTACGGTGAAACGATTGACCAAACTGGTAAAAAAATTTTTACTGCAACAGTCATTCCTAATCGCGGCGCGTGGATTGAACTTGAAACGGCATCTGATAACAGTATAAGCGTCCGCATTGACCGTACAAGGAAAATGCCCGTGACGTACTTTTTACGCGCCATTGGCTTTGAAACTGATGAAGAAATTTTAGACTTGTTCGGCAACAGCGAAATTATTCAAGCTGAATTGGAACGCGACAGGGAAATTGACACAAGAGCTAAAGCGCTTGCAGAAATTTATAAACGTCTGCGTCCTGGTGAACCTATTGCCACCGTCGAAAATTCCCAGCAACTTTTAAATTCCCTTTTCTTCGACCCAAAACGTTATGATCTTGCCTCCGTTGGACGTTACAAGATTACTAAAAAGCTTGGCTTGAAACACCGTCTGCTTGGCAAAACTTTAGCTGAAGATATTATCGACTTTGAAACAGGCGAAGTTTTGATTCAAGCCGTTGAAAATGTTGTCGACGAAGAAACTGGCGAAGTTACGCAAAAATTTAAAGTCATTACTGAAGACGATTTAGCTAAGATTGACGACGACCGCGAAGAAGAAATTTTTGGCTTGACGCCTGATAAAGTTCATCGCGGCTACTTTACGCCCATTCCAGTCAGAATTAAAACTGAAAATGGCGATATGACAATGCTTTGTACGCCGCAACTTTCAATCAAGGAAAATCGTACAATTTGCGTGGCAGATATTGTTAGCGCCATTGCTTATATGCTTGACTTGATGAACGGCGTGGGAACAGTTGATGACATTGACCATTTAGGCAACCGCCGCGTCCGCAGTGTCGGTGAACTTTTGCAGAATCAATTCCGCATTGGCTTAACGCGTATGGAACGTGTTGTACGTGAGAGAATGACAATTCAAGATTCGGAAATTATCACGCCGCAAATTTTGATTAACATTCGTCCAGTAGTTGCCGCCATTAAAGAATTTTTCGGCTCGTCCCAACTTTCCCAATTTATGGATCAGCACAATCCACTTTCCGAATTGACGCATAAACGCAGATTATCAGCGCTTGGACCTGGCGGTTTAAGCCGTGAACGCGCAGGCTTTGAAGTTCGTGACGTACACAATTCCCACTACGGCAGAATGTGTCCGATTGAAACGCCTGAAGGTCCAAATATCGGTCTTATCGGCTCACTTTCAAATTACGCTAGAATAAATCGCTACGGTTTCATGGAGACGCCGTATAGACGCGTTGACAAGGAAAATCATCGTGTCACGGGCGAAGTTCGTTACTTGACGGCTGATGAAGAGGAAACGTTAGTCATTGCGCAGGCTAATGAACCGCTTGATGAAAATGACTGGTTTGTCAATGAAAGAGTCACTGCCCGCGTCAATGAAGAAACAACTATGGTTAGGCGTGAACGCGTTGACTATATGGACGTTTCGCCGAAACAAGTTGTTTCCATTGCAACGGCTATGATTCCATTCCTTGAAAATGATGACGCTAACCGCGCATTGATGGGCGCTAATATGCAACGTCAAGCAGTACCGCTTTTGAAAACTCAAGCGCCGCTTGTCGGTACTGGTATGGAATATAAAGCCGCTTGTGACTCGGGCGTTATGATTTTGGCGGAAAATGCGGGAACTGTCACGTACGTTGACGCTAGCTCCATTCAAATTAAAATTACGCCGATTGACCGCTACGTCTTCCCTTCGCATTACACGCCGCTAACTCAAAAAGGCGCTCGCGTTAAAGCTGGTGACGCGCTGGCAAATGTTGACGGTAAAACAATTTTTGCTAAACGTGACGGAACAGTTTTAAGTTTCGCTTACGATATGATTCAAGTTTCACTTGACAATGACACGTACCAAGTTCCTGACGGCGCTAAAGTTCGTGCGAAAGTTGGCGCGTTAGTCAAGGAAGGTCAACCGTTAGCCGATTCATTCGGATCGATTGTCCGCGCTAAATCTGCTGGCATTATCAAGGAAATTATTCCTAATGGCGTTATCGTTGAACCCGCGCAGATGTTCGACGAATATTTCTTGCCTGAAAAATTTGTCATTAACGTTTCCAAAAATGAGCGCGTTAAAAAGGAAAAAATTATTGCTGAAGGTACTGGCGAAGTTATCACTGCGCGGCGTGCTGGAAAAATTGTAAGCGCTGATAAATCGTCCATTCGCATTGAAGTTTTTTCGCGCGACGAATACAAACTTCAAAAGTTTGTTCGCTCCAATCAAGGCACTTGCATAAATCAAATTCCGCTTGTCAATAAAGGTGAGTACGTCGAAGTTAAACAACCTATCGCGGACGGTCCTGCTACGAATAACGGCGAACTTGCACTTGGCTACAACATTTTAGTTGCTTATATGCCGTGGGAAGGTTACAACTACGAAGACGCAATTTTACTTAGCGAAAATTTGATTAAGCGCGATATTTATACGTCAATTCATATTGATGAGCACCAATGCGACGCCCGCGACACTAAATTAGGTCCAGAGGAAGTGACGCGCGATATTCCTAACATTTCCGAAGATTCATTGACTAACCTTGACGAAGACGGCGTAATTGCGATTGGCGCTGACGTTCGACCAGGTGACATTCTTGTCGGTAAAGTTACGCCGAAAGGTGAAACTGAATTGACGGCGGAAGAACGTTTACTCCGTGCAATTTTCGGCGAAAAAGCGCGTGAAGTTCGCGATACTTCCCTGCGCGTACCTCATGGCGAATCGGGAAAAGTTGTCGACGTTAAAATTTTTACGCGTGAAAGAAATGATGAAATGGCGCCCGGCGTCAATAAACAAGTTCGCGTTTACATTGCGCAGAAAAGAAAAATTTCCGTCGGCGATAAAATGTCGGGGCGTCACGGAAATAAAGGCGTCGTCTCAAGAATTATGCGTGAAGAAGATATGCCGTTCCTGCCAGACGGTACGCCAGTTGACATTGTTTTAAATCCGCTCGGCGTTCCGTCACGAATGAACATCGGGCAAGTTTTAGAAACGCATTTAGGAATGGCAGTTCGTAAGCTCGGCTTGGAAATTGCTGACAATCCACAAAATGCGGCGGCACGTCTTAAACTTTTTGGCTATGACGTTGACAAGTACGGTTTGCCGAAATGTGAGGCGGCAGGTTTGCACATTGCAACGCCAGTTTTTGACGGAGCACGTGAAGAAGACGTTATGCAAACTATGGAGTTGGCGGGACTTGACGCTGACGGTAAAACTATTTTGTACGACGGGCGCACGGGTGAACCATTTGAAAATCACGTTACAGTTGGTTGCGTTTATATGCTGAAACTTCATCATTTAGTTGACGATAAAATTCATGCTCGGTCGACTGGTCCTTACAGCTTAGTCACTCAACAGCCGCTTGGCGGTAAAGCGCAATTCGGCGGTCAACGTTTTGGTGAAATGGAAGTTTGGGCGCTTGAAGCTTACGGCGCGTCTTACACATTGCAGGAAATTTTGACGGTTAAATCTGACGACGTAGTTGGACGCGTTAAAGCTTACGAAGCGATTGTTAAGGGCAATAACATTCCAGAGCCTGGCGTACCTGAATCATTCAAAGTTTTGATTAAAGAGTTGCAGTCTATTGGGCTTGACATAAAAGTTTTGAGCGGCGATTCTAAAGAAATTTTGATTCGTGATGAAGATGATGACGACGACCGCACCATACGTGAAAAAGCTAAAGAAACTGGCGTTGACGTTGGCAATTTCGGCAAACATGAAGTTCAAGCGCCGCCTAAAGATGAAATGAGCGACGCTGATAATTTAGACGCGGTTGACTCTGACGAAGAAATTATAGCTAGCAACGTTTCCGCGCTTAATGAGTTAGTGCCTAGCGTTAAATTTACTTCGGCTGGCAAGGATAAAGCTTTTTCTGATGAGGCGCTTAGTAAATTGACGCAGGAGTTGGCGAAAGATGAATATGAAGATGA
>JAFSUE010000336.1 GCA_017445435.1 Selenomonadaceae bacterium
ATATCGCAACGAAAAAAAATTCGCGACGTTGAAAAGTGGACAATGTGGGCGATTTGGGCAGAAGGATTTCTCCTAGCACTGTTTCCAACTTTGGCGACGTTTGCACTAATGGTAGGCGTCGTACTTTGGATTGCCCGCCTGTACGTCGACAAAAATTTTAAACTGCGACCGTTGCCATACGATTTGCCAATGGCGCTATTCGTGACGGTAAGCGCGGCGTCAGTGGCATTTTCGCCCGTGAGAAGTTTTGACCTTGCGTACAATTTTATAGTTTTAATTGGCACGTACATTTTGACATACGTTTTAATAGGGCAAAATATTCGTACGGCGGAGCAGATAAAATTTTTTGTAAAGGCGATTGGCGCATCGGCAGTCATTGTCGTACTTTGCGGCTACTTTCAATATATTTTCGGCGTTGATATTGCGGATATGAAATGGATTGACGGCGAAGCCTTCCCCGAACTTAGAAAGCGCGTCTTTTCGACGCTGGAAAATCCCAACGTGCTGGCAGGTTACCTCGACGTAATGATTTGCATTGCGCTAGGAATTTTGGCGAAATTCGGTGATAAGAAACAAAAAATTTTATTAGTAGTTGCTATAGTTTTAATGGCGGCTTGTATGGCAATGACATATTCGCGCGGCGCATTTTTAACAATGGCGGCAGTCTTCATAATCTACGGCGTGATACACGATTGGCGAATTTTACTTTTATTCATTGCGTTAGTAGCGTTACTATTTTTCGGCGACACAACTTTTTCAGCTCGAATCGTTTCAATTTTCACGGAAACGCTTGACTCTTCAGAAGGTTTGCGAATTGGAATTTGGGTCAGCACAATTCCAATGATAGCCGACCACCCATTTGCTGGCGTAGGTTGGGGCGCGTTCAAATACATTTACCCGCAGTACAATTATTATTTGGCGGACACGTCGATAACGATTTACCACGCGCATAATTTGTACTTGAACACGGCGGCGGAAGTTGGCATTGTCGGAGCGCTGGCGTACTTTTGGTATTTTTTCGGCACAATGTTTATGGCGCTTGACCTTTCGTCGAATCGTCGATACCAATTTATAACGTCAATGGCTGAATTTATCAGCTTGAAGATTTGGGAAAAAGTTTCAAAGTTTTTTGCTGAACTTGTTACGAAAATTAAAAGTTCAAAGTCCAAAGGTAAGCATGAAAAGTCTGATGAAAAGCGCGATCCCAATTTGGTACACCACGACGAATTGAAACGCAGTTCACGTAAGAAAAAATCTGCTGATAAAGATGATGACAAGTTTGACGTACAAAAATTTGCTGAAATTACTGCCGCGCCTAATGCTAAAGAAATTGCGGAGATGAAAGATAAAAATTTTGTGGAAGGCGTACGCTTAGGGATTGGGCTGGCGTTTATGTCAATGGCGATAAACGGTTTTGCAGACGATTTACTTTTCAACATACAAAGTTCAATGCTAATGTGGCAACTTGGCGCCCTAGCAGCGGCGGCGAATTTAATGCGTAATGCGTAATGCGGAATACGTAATGCGGAATGAAAAAAATCACGGTAAATACGCGGCATTTCAGCGCCCTGTGGAGTTGGATGCAAGAGAACACAAGGACGCGGCGTAACGTTTAAACTACTGAAAAGTAAGCGTGAGCGCGCAAATGCCGCAAATGTTTTCTTTTGCTTCTTTTCTTTTGCGCCAAAAGAAAAGAAGTTCATAAAAAAATTAAAAATGTAGAATTAAGATTGGAGCAATTTAAATGCGAATCGGAAAAATTTCTCGTGAGACGCGGGAAACTAAAGTTGACGTTGAAATAAATCTTGACGGCGGCGAAAATCAAATTTCAACTGGCATAGGTTTTTTTGACCATATGTTAAACCTTTTCGCGGCGCACGGACATTTTGGCTTGAAGGTAAACTGCGCGGGCGATTTGGAAGTTGACGGACACCATAGCGTTGAAGATATTGGAATTTGTCTTGGCACGGCGATAAAAAATGCGCTCGGCGATAAGCGCGGCATAAATCGTTACGGTACATTTTTTCTGCCAATGGATGAATCGCTTGCCTTCGTGTCACTTGACATTAGCGGCAGACCTTTTTTAGTTTGCGAACTTGGCGAACTTGCACCGATGATTGGAAATTTTGATACAGAACTTGTCGAAGAATTTTTACGCGCATTTGCTTTTAACGCTGGCTTGACTCTTCACGCAAAAATTTTGTACGGTAAAAATTCTCATCACAAAGTTGAAGGAATTTTCAAGGCGTTGGGTCACGCGCTTAGAATTGCCGTCGACATTAATGAAAAAGTTCAAGGCGTACCGTCGACTAAAGGAATTTTATAAATTTTTTTACAAATAAAGATTGCTGTATTATAATATTTTTTCAATTTCTAAATTTTTATTATTAAGGGAGGCAGTTTGATGATTTACTACGAATTGAAGGTTGAATCTGACGAAGGCGAAATTGTTATTGACAAAGAAAAAATGATAACCTCTGCGGAAGTTATGTTCGACACGATTAACAATGACACAAAGACAAAGTCCAACGCAATTTTGGCGCGTATGACTATCTGCGGAAACATTACCAACGGCAAAGATACTTCAGTCAACGAACAGGCTATTAAACTTTCTGAATGGGCGCGTGACCTCAAAAACGATACGACCTACCGCAATGTTACTTTGACCGTCAAGACGGATGAATATACCATTCTTAGAATTTATGAAATTCCCGATATGTTTGTTTGTGACTACAAGGAAAGTTTCAAGTCGTCTGATGTCAATGACGCCTACACTTTTGAATTGAAGTTGACGCAGAGCGAAAATAAATTGAAGGAAATTAAAACTTATCAGTAAGTAGTTAGTAGTAAGTAGTTAGTAGGGTGTAGGAAAATGAAAGTGCGCGGCTTAGGGGACGAATCTTTCTTTGAAGAAATTTCAGTGGCGAAGGCGGCAAATTGTCACAGCGTCTGCAAATTTATTCAGCGCGTGGCGGATGAAAAAATTTCAATTTACCAAAACGCCGTTGGCAAAAAAATTGAAGTTGAACTTAATGAAGGTCGCCCAATTTTTTTTGGCGAAGTCGTCGAAGTGTCAATCACTCAAACTTTCAGCGGCATTCACGCAGAA
>JAFSUE010000337.1 GCA_017445435.1 Selenomonadaceae bacterium
AAAAATTTCAAGCCAACGATAATTCGCGGCAATGCTACAGAAATTATTGCGCTTGCAAAACTTTGGGACTTAAGCAACCACGAAGGTCAAGAAATTGTTGGCGCTAACGTGAAAGAAACTGTTGACGAAGCGGCGTTTTCAGCAATTCGGCTGGCGAAATTTACAGGCGGTACAGTTGCAATTTCTGGCGACAAAGATTTAATTACGGACGGCGAAGTTATGATTTATTCTATTGGCGGGTCGACGTTGATGAAAAAAATTGTTGGCAGTGGTTGCGCACTTAGTGCAGTGATTACGGTTTATTTGACGGTTGCAAGTCCAATTATCGCGGCATTTACGGCATCAGCAATTTTTAACTGCGCTGGAAGTCGTGCCGCTGAAAAATTTACTACGCCAGCTAGCTTTAAAGTTGAATTTCTCGACGAACTTTTCAGAATAACTGCGGCAGACGTTGCGTCAAGTAAGTTTGAAATTTTCCGCTGTTAAAATTAAGGTAATTACGCGGCATTTCAGCGCCATTATTTAATGCGGAATGCTTAATGAAAAATTCACTACTAACTACTCACTACTTACTACTAACTAAACTTGCGCCAAAAGAAAAAGTAGTTTATAAAAATAAAAATAAAAAAAATAGAAAATAAAAATTTCAATTAATCAATACACCCTAACTACCACCTACTCCCTAAAAAGGGATTTTTTTGTTGACGGAAAAAAATTTGCGTGATACACTTCAACTATATTTATTTTGGCAAATTATTTTATTTCCCGCCAAAATAAAAAAAGTTTAAATGTGTCCAAAAAAAACTTCACATAAAAAAGGAGTGACAAATTTGCGAAGTTTATTGCAGAAATTATTCTTTCTAGTCGTACCAGCGATAATTCTTTTGTCGCAAAATGTTTTTGCAATGGCGCAGATAATGCCGCTGGACGAAGTACGAAGCGGAATGAGCGGCATTGGCTACACTGTCATAGATTATCGCGGCGTAATTGAGCCGTTCAACGTTGATATTGTCGGTGTGACTGGCGGTAGCGGCAAAGGTACAACGTCACTTATTATGGCGCGTGCATCTGGTGCACTTATGGAACGTACTGGCGGCGTCTTGCAGGGAATGAGCGGTAGTCCCATTTACGTCGACGGCAAACTTATCGGCGCACTTGCTATTGGTTACAAAGAGACAAGCCCTTATACTTTTTTTATAACGCCAATAGAAAATATGTTGAAAATTTGGGATATGCCTGACAATCGCGCCTTCGATAAACCCGCCGTCTTGGTCGAAAGAAAACCTGCTGAAAATCAAAATTCTACTGAAAATAATTCTAATGAAGATAATTCCACTGAAAATAATTCTACTGAAAATAATTCCGCCGAAGTTACAACGCCCACTGAAACTGACGACGACTTAGATAATTTAGGTGAGGAAAAAACTGCAATTTTTTTTAATGGATTCGACAATAACGGGCTTGACTTCCTCAAAAGAGAGTTAGAGCCGTTGGGATTCAAAGATTTTTACGCCGCGCCTGCTGCAGGTTCGCGGACAATCATAAATCATACTGCGTCACTCGTACCAGGTGCGCCATTCGGTGTAGCTGTCATATGTGGAGATTTTACGCTTGGTGCTACAGGTACAGTAACCGCCGTTGAAAATGAAAAAATTCTTGGATTCGGTCACTCATTCGCGCATGCTGGCAACGTAAATTATTTTATGACGGACGCAACGGTTATCGGTCCATTGAGCGGCACAACTAGCGGCGGTATACGAATTGCTAGCACGGGCGATATTATCGGACGGATTAATCAAGATCGTGACGCTGGCGTAGCTGGAATTCTCGGCAAATTTCCTAACGTCGTACCTATTACCGTTCGCGTAAAAAATAATTCACTTAATACGATTGACACTTACAACGCGTCGATTGCTTACAATGAAAATTTATTGCCAAAACTCGGCGTGACGGTTGCTTATAGTGCGCTTAGCAAGTCAATGGATTCACTTGCTGAAGCGACTGTTACTGTAAACTTCGACGTAAAGACTAACGCCATTGAAGACGGTTTCATTTCTCGGAAAAATATGTTTTACAATGACACGGATGTCGGGCAAATTGCTATCATTGAACTTTTGCAAGCGCTTAACCTTGTTTGCGGCAACGTGACGAATGAGTCTGACATTTTCAACATTGAAGTTAATATGGAAGTTGACCAAGAAAGAAAATCTGCGTCCCTTGTTTCAGCTGTTCCCGATAAAAAAGACGTTAAGCCAGGACAAACTGTCAACTTCGCCGTGACACTTCAACCGTACAGAAAACCTACTGAAACGATTAACATTCCGTATACGATACCGCTTGCGACACGTGAAGGCACTTTGACGTTGGACATTCGCGGCGGCGCAATTATCCCTACTGCGCAAGCTGCGCCCACAGGAATTATTACTCCTACTACTGAACCACCTGCCAAAGAGTACGAACGGCGTATTAAAAATTTCATCAACGCTGGCAGAACGAATCAAATTGTTGTTGAGCCTACTTTAACTCCTGCGCCTAAAACTGAAAAAGAATTGAAACAAGCTCTTGAAAGTGCTAAAAAAGCGCAGGAACGTGTTTTGAAATCTGGCAGGAAAAATTCTGCTCCTCAAACTCAAAAGTTCGACGCAGATTATATTATTGACAACGTGATTCAAGTTAGCGTCAACGTTGGAAGCCTTTAAAGAAACCCTTAATGACTAGCAACTAGCAACTAGTAACTAGCAACTAAAACGAAGGGAGTTTAAACAGTTTGGAAAGACTTATAATAAATGGCGGAAATAGATTGAATGGTACTGTAAAAATTAGCGGCGCGAAAAATGCCGTACTGCCGATAATTGCGGCGACACTTTTGGGACAAGATAAGGAAACTTGCCTTGATGAAGTTCCAAACCTTGACGACGTGCAGACAATCGGCGAAGTTTTAAAAACTCTTGGCGTACACGTCCGACACGACGCCGAACATAATAAATTTTACGTCGACGCGTCCAACATTCAAAACATTGTAGCGCCTTATGATTTAGTACGGAAAATGCGGGCATCCTTTTTGATAATGGGTCCACTTTTAGCGCGAATCGGTGAGGCAAAAATTTCTTTACCAGGCGGCTGTGCGATTGGTACACGTCCGATTGACTTGCACTTAAAAGGATTTGCGGCGCTTGGTGCAAAAATTTCCATAGGTCACGGCGATATTTCAGCAGTTGCCCCTGAAGGCTTGAAAGGCGCTAGAATTTATCTTGACTTCCCGTCTGTCGGTGCGACGGAAAATATTTTAATGGCGGCGTCAATGGCTGAAGGGCAAACGATAATTGAAAATCCCGCGCAGGAACCTGAAATTGTTGACTTAGCAAATTATTTGAACATTATGGGCGCTAAAATTCGCGGCGCTGGTACGAACGTTATCAAAGTTGAAGGCGTGAAAAAATTAGTTGCGCATGACTATACAATCATTCCTGACAGAATTGAAGCTGGTACGTACATGATAGCCGCCGCAATGACTAGAGGCGACGTGTACATTGCCAACGCGATAAGCGAACATCTCAAGCCCGTTATTGCGAAGTTGAAGGAGGCAGGCGTTGAAGTTTATGAAGACGTTGACGGAATTAGAGTCGTCTGCAATTCGCGTCCGCGCTCTGTCGATATAAAAACTTTGCCTTATCCAGGCTTCCCTACCGATATGCAGGCGCAGTTTATGGCGTTGCAGACAATTTCCAGCGGTACAAGTATGGTTACTGAAACGGTCTTTGAAAATCGGTTTATGCACGTCGACGAACTTAGACGAATGGGCGCGAAAATTAAAATTGACGGTCGAACGTCTGTTGTTGAAGGACAGGAAAGATTGACTGGCTGTCAAGTTAAAGCAACTGATCTTCGCGCAGGTGCGGCGATTGTACTTGCTGGCTTAGTTGCTGAAGGTGAAACGCAGGTCAGCTACATTCACCACATTGATCGCGGCTATGACAATCTTGTACAAAAACTTGTAAGTCTTGGCGCTGATATTAAACGCGTCGACAATTAAAATTTTCAGTACGTTACTTTAGCTTAAAATTCATATTGCAGATTTTTTAGTAATGTGCTAAACTTTTACCACGAACGAAAATTATGACGTTAATACCATTTAGTTCAATGAACAACCCCGATCGCAACGTGGGGGGCGCGTTTCGGGATTAACGCTAACCATTTGGGCTCAGTAGCTTTTAATGTCTGTCAAGCCACTTGCAAATGTAGTGCGTCACTACATCTGCCACAACAGACACAACGAACGTCATAATCATCAGCCCCCCTTTCATCTAAATTAAGGGCAAAGCTACCGCGTGTAGTATATAAAAGTTTATACTAAGTACAAGCCGCGAAAATATAATTAATTTGTTGAAAAATCTTTCATACAATTTACAAAATGCCTGTGTCAAAGTTAAAGTTCATATTGCAAATTTTTTAGCGATATGTTAAACTTCCACTGGAAACGAAATTTATAATGTCAACAACATGGTGCACAAAGAAAAACCCCGAGGTAACGACTCGGGGTTTTTCGCGCTTTTGAATGGTGCGCTAACCTGCGGGCTTAGTAGCTTTTAGTGTCTGTCAAGCCACTTGCAAATGTAGTGCGTCACTACGCCTGCCGCAACAGACACAATAAACGTCAACAACATGATGCCACCCCCTTTCACAATGAATTAGGGGCAAAGCCACCGCGTGCAGTATATAAAAATTTTGTAGTAAATACAAGCCGCGAAAATAATTTGAAAAAATCTTTCGTACAATTTACAAAATGCCAGTGTCAAAGTTAAAGTTCATCTTATAAATATTTTTACTAAATGTTCATTTCAAAATTTTATTTCGTGTGCAAATGTAACAATTAAAATATTTATCGTAATCAGATTTGCTTAAAAAGCCATGTAAGACACGACAAGTATATATTGAATGAAAACAATTAAAAGCACCTTCCAATTTCATTATAACTGAAAGGCGCTTTTTTAATGCGTAATTCATAATGCGGAATGCGTAATGAAAAATCCTACCACCTACTCCCTACGCACTCTTCCTTAAAATTTCGTTGACAATGGCAAAACGGAATTATAAAATTATATTGAGGTGAAATTTTTATGAAAGTAGGGATTGATGTCGGCTCAACGACAATCAAGCTGGTTGTCATGGACGGCGAAGAAAAAATCATTCATACAAATTACGCTAGGCATTTTTCCGAAATTGGCGGCTCACTAAAAAAAGTTCTTGAGACGCTGAAAAATATTGCAGGGGACGCAAAATTTAAAATCGCGCTTGCTGGTTCAGCTGGTATGGGCATTGCGAAAAAAATTTCTTTACCATTCGTACAGGAAGTTATCGCGTGTCAAACTGCCGTTGAAAAATTTATTCCGTCAACTGATACCGTCGTCGAACTTGGCGGCGAAGATGCGAAAATTATTTATCTCAAAGGTGCGCCAGAAGTTCGTATGAATGGCGTATGCGCGGGCGGCACAGGTTCATTTATTGATCATATGGCGTCGCTACTTTCAACTGACGCGCTAGGTTTAAATTCTTTAGCCGAAAAAGGCAAGCAAATTTATACTATCGCGTCACGGTGCGGCGTCTTTGCAAAAACTGATATTCAAGCGCTGATGAATGACGGCGTAAAGAAGGCCGATATTGCGCTATCAATTTTTCAAGCGGTCGTCAATCAAACTATCGGCAATTTGGCGCAGGGTAGAGCGATTGACGGCGCTGTTGCATTTCTAGGCGGTCCACTACATTTTCTGCCTGAACTTAAGAAAAGATTTATCGAAACGCTTAACCTTTCGCCTGACAAAGTTGTCAATACGTCGAATGGAAATTTTTATGTGGCAACTGGCGCGGCGTTATGTACTGACGCTGAAAATTTTTCCGTCAATCAGCTTGAACAATCCCTATCGAAAGTTGCAACGACTCACGAAACGCGAAAGTCAAATTTTATTTTGTTCCGCAATGACGACGACTATAAAATTTTCCGTACCCGTCACGATTCGGCGAAAGTTAAACGCGGCGATTTAAAAACTTACTGCGGCAAAATTTTTATCGGCATTGACGCTGGCTCAACCACTACGAAAATTTGCGCGATTGGCGAAGATAAACAAATTTTGTACACGGCTTACGGTTCAAATGAAGGTTCGCCGCTTAAAACTGTTGTCAATCAAATTCGCGAACTGTACAAAAATCTTCCGCCTACCGCGCAGATTGCTAAAGTTTTCACGACTGGCTACGGTGAAGCGATTGTTAAAGCGGCACTTCACGCGGACGGTTCGGAAGTTGAAACGTTCGCTCATCTTACTGCCGCGCAGGAATTTTGCCCCAACGTTTCATTCGTGCTTGACATTGGCGGGCAGGATATGAAATGTTTCTTCGTCAAAGACGGCACGATTGGCAACATTACGCTGAATGAAGCTTGCAGCGCGGGTTGCGGATCATTCATTCAAAATTTCGCGCAAGGATTAAATATGACTGTCGGCGACTTCGCGAATAAGGCGTTGACTTCGACTGCTCCTGTTGACTTGGGAACGCGTTGCACAGTTTTTATGAACTCGAAAGTTAAGCAGGCGCAAAAAGACGGCGCGTCTGTTAATGATATTTCGGCGGGAATTGCGGTATCTGTTATCAAGAATGCGCTGTTTAAAGTTATGCAACTGAAAAATGTTGACGAACTTGGCGAAAATATCGTTGTACAAGGCGGAACTTTTTACAATGACGCGGTTTTACGCTCCATTGAAGAAATTCTTGGCAAGAAAGTCATTCGCCCTGACATTGCGGGACTTATGGGCGCTTACGGCGCGGCGTTGCTCGCAATGCAGAATTCAGAATTAAGAATTAAGAATGAAAGTTCAAATTTGCTTAAGCCTGAACAGTTGGAAAATTTTAACGTCGTGACAAAATCTTATCGTTGCGGACGTTGCGGAAATAATTGTTTAATTACAATGCAAAAATTTCCTGACGGCGGCAAATTTTTTACTGGCAATCGTTGTGAACGCGGCGTCGGCGGAAAAATTTCTGCGGAAAGTGAAGACGTACCCAACGCCTACGCTTACAAGTACAAGCGCGTTTTCGATTATAAATCTTTGGACGAAAAATCTGCGCGGCGCGGCGTTATCGGCATTCCCCGCGTTTTGAATATGTATGAAGATTATCCATTTTGGCATACATTTTTCACGCAGTTAGGT
>JAFSUE010000338.1 GCA_017445435.1 Selenomonadaceae bacterium
CAACCTCTAAAAGCAAATGTACGTGGTCTGGCATTATTTCCATTTCGATTATATCGACTTGGATTTCTTGACATACTTGAATTATCAGCTCCTTTAAGCGAGTGTCAACGCCATTAACCAATACTTTTCGCCTATACTTCGAACACCAAACAATATGATATTTGCACGAATATACAATATTATTATTGGATTTATAGTCCATAAGCGTATTATACAACGACGATTAATATAATTCAAACTTTTTATTAAATGCTATAAAAAAATGCGTGGTTTCATCCCCACAGCTAAAGCAGGGGGATTTTACGGCGCGTCTGTGGTAAATTGTAAAATTAAGTTGAACATATAAAAAACCGTAAAGAAACTTTCTTTTAGACATCGTGACGCGAATTATTAAAACTTTCGGCGTAGTGAATTTTCTTCGCTCATCCATACTTTTAGTGGAAAAAAGGCACAGTGGAAATTGGGCAAACTCTTTACCGCGAAAAATTCCTCACTGCGATATATTTTTTCAAGTTGTTCAAATTATTCTTGCAATTCGCCCGAATCAAAAAAACATTGCGCTTTATTTAACAATTTAAGCAAAATAAAAACACGTATTGAAAAAAATATGCTATAATATTTATAAACTATAATTTAAAATAGAGGGATGAATTATGAAAAAGTTCTACAAAATTTTAACGTTAATGGCGGTGATGTTTATGTTGACAAGTTCAGTTGAGGCGGCAGATATTTCTTTGCCAACGCCCAACATTGCAAAAAGTAAAATGCTTACTGAAATGTTAAATGAACGTCACACTAGCCGCGATTTGTATGGCAACTTAACGCTGGCGCAACTTTCAAAAATTTTATGGGCGGCAAATGGAATTACCAATCGAATGACAGTTGGCGGCACTGTCAAAGGTCACGTCAACCCAGCGGCTATGGGAATTTATGCAGTTGACGTTTACGCTGTGACAGCTGACGGAATTTATTTTTACAATCCAGAAAAACATTCGCTTGAACTTGTACGTAAAGGCGATTATCGCGCGACGACGACTTTGGGTCAAGACTTCGTGAAGACTGCGCCGTTGACTTTGGTTTACGTCGAAAAAATTACCAAGTGGGGAGATGCGCCCGAAGTAATGGAAAGAGATTCACAGTTAGCTTGCGCGTACATTGCGGCTGGTTCAATGTCACAAAGTGTTTCACTTATGGCTAACGCGGAAGATTTAGGCGCTTGCGTACGTGGTTCAATCGACGAAGCGGCGTTTAAAAAGGCGGCAAAATTATCAGTGAATCAAAAAATTCTTTTGGCTCAAACGATTGGCGAAAGTAACGACGTGGCTAAAGGATAACTTTTTCAGACGTACAAACCTTTTTGCAATATCTCATTGACTGTTGTATAATTCATAGAAACTATAAGCTATAAGCTACAAGCTACAAGCTACAGACTACTAGTCAATAAATGGAGGTTTTTTTGTTGTACAATATTCTTGCCGCAGACGGTATCGCGGGTGAAGGTATAGAAATTCTCAAGAAAAAATTTAATGTCGAAGTTCGCGACAAAATTTCTCACGACGAACTTTTAGAAATTATTCCGCAGTTCGACGGGCTGATTGTACGGTCTGCGTCGAAGGTTACTGCTGACGTTTTGGATCGCGCAGAAAAGTTGAAGATTATCGGACGTGCTGGCGTTGGCGTTGACAATATCGACGTGAAGGTAGCGACTGAAAAAGGAATTATCGTCATCAATTCGCCCGACGGCAACACGATAGCCGCGACTGAACACACTTTCGCGATGATGCTTGCCGTTAGCAGAAATATTCCGCAAGCTAACGCGACAATGCACAATGGCGAATGGGATAGAAAAAAATTTATCGGCGTTGAACTTCGCAATAAAATTTTAGGCGTTATCGGTCTCGGCAGAATCGGTGCTGGCGTTGCTAAGCGGGCGCAGTCTTTCAATATGAAAGTTGTTGCCTACGATCCCTTCGTAAGTGCTGACCGCGCAGAAAGTTTAGGCGTTAAACTTGTTGAACTTGACGAACTTTTCAAGACGGCAGATTTTATTACCGTTCATATGCCGTTGACGAAGAAAACTGAAAATATGATTTCCCTTGCCGAAATGAAGACGATGAAACCTACAGTTCGGCTGATAAACTGCGCACGCGGCGGAATTATCAATGAAGCTGATTTAGCCGTTGCGTTAAGTGAAAAAATTATTGCTGGCGCGGCTATCGACGTATTCACCAGTGAGCCGCTGGAAAATTCGCCGTTACAAAGTTTGCCGAATATAATTTTGACACCGCATCTTGGCGCGTCGACCGTTGAGGCGCAAATTGGCGTTTCAGTTGACGTTGCACACGGAATTATTGACGCGTTGGACGGCAAGCCCGTTTCAACCGCCGTCAATATGCCGCACATTCCCCCGCACGTCCTCAAAAAAATCACGCCGTATCTTGACCTTGCTGAACGTTTAGGCAGGACAATCACAGCGTTAAGTAAGAAACCAATTTCAAATTTGGAAATTAAAATCAACGGACAAATTGCGGAAGACGATACGTCGATGATTTCAACCGCCGTATTGAAAGGCGTTTTGTCTGATGCGTTGGACTTGAATGTAAACTTTGTCAATGCGAAATTTATTGCGGCGGAGCGCGGAATACACGTTTCTGAAATTTCGTCGAAAACGCCAGTAAGCTTTTCAAATATAATCGCGGTTACGGCAAATTCAAATTCCGTTTCAGGTACACTTTTCGGCGACGAAGCGCGAATTGTCACAATAAATAAATTCCGCGTCGACGTTGACCCGCACGCAAGAATTTTAGTTTGTCCCCATATAAATCGACCTGGCGTTATCGGCGCGATTGGTACGTTGCTTGCCAACTACAAAATAAATATTTCAAGTATGCAAGTTGGTAAATCGGACATTGGCGGAACTAACGTTATGGTGTTGACGGTGGATAATCCAATTTCGCATGAAGTTATCGACAAGGTGAAAGAGTACGACGCGATTTTTGACGCAACACTTGTAGCCTTTGATTAATGCGTAATTCGTAATGCGTAATTCGTGATGAAAAGAAAATTTATTTTAATCGGACTTTTGAGCGTGGCAATTTTTGCCGCCTCATTTTTTATTTTCAGTGAAGATGAACCGCCAGCTACTGAAAATGTTGACGTGGCGAAAAACGAAATTGTCGTCTACGTTTCAGGGCAAGTCAAAAATCCTGCCGTCATTACGATTGAAGACAATGGCAACTTACGGCTTGTCGACGCGGTTAATTCAGCGGGCGGTATGACTGAACTTGCTGATACTGAAATTGTAAATCTTGCCGAGCCGCTTACTGACGGTCAACACATTCACATTCCGACAAAAGATTTTATTTTCCGTGAACTTCCCGCGCAGAATGGCGGCAATACGTCAAACAATTTAATCAACATTAACACCGCCGACGAAAAAGAATTGCAACAGATTAAAGGCATTGGTCCTGCGTTGGCTGGAAGGATTATTGATTATCGCGAAAATAATGGCGCGTTTAAGTCAATCGAAGAAATTAAAAAAGTTCGCGGCATTGGTGATAAAACTTTTGAAAAGATGCGCGACCAAATTACTGTTTAGTTAGTAGTTAGTGTGTATTTAGTAATTTTAATTTTTTTAAACCTACTTTTTCTTTTTGAAAAGAAAAAGAAGCAAAAAAAAACATATGCGGCACTTTTTCTAATTTAGAATTAAGAATTAATTCCGCGTAGCGGTGCGACGCTTGGAAATGC
>JAFSUE010000339.1 GCA_017445435.1 Selenomonadaceae bacterium
ATTGGAATCGCCAGCGTAAACGTTGTACCTTTGCCGACCGTGCTTTCAACGTCAATCGTGATGTCGTGACTGTCAGCAATTACCTTCGCCATATAAAGCCCAATTCCGCTACCGCCAACTTCATTTACAAAAGAATTTCCAGAAAGACGCACGCCGCGTTCAAAAATCTTGTCGAAATCTTTCGCCGCAATGCCAATTCCATTATCAGCAATGCTTACAAAAACTTTGTCGCCCTGCTTAATGGAACTTAGCTTGACACTTCCACCATTCGGCGTGTACTTAATCGCGTTGTCAAGAAAAATCCTAAGTATCTGCAGAATTGCCGCCTTATCGCCGTAAATCTGCGCGGCGTCATTGCGAATCAACTTGACTTCGTGATTTTCGCCTTCAACTGTAATTGTCCGCTGAAAAGCTACGTCAACAATTTCCGACAAGTTCAAATTTTCTTTGTGGAAGTTAGATTTATTTTCATCTTTATTCGGACGCAAATTTTTTAACAAAGTTTGCATATTCTGCGCTTCGTCGAGAATTACATTGACACTTTCATTTCGCAATTCTTGATTATCGCCGCCGTATTTCTCCAAAATTTCGGCGTAACCTTCAATGACGGTTAAAGGCTTGCGAAGTTCATGGGAGGCGTTGGACACAAAATCTTTATGGCGGGAAATATCGCCCTGCATATGATCCAGCATCGTATTAAAAGTTTTCGCAAGCTCCGTAATTTCATCATTAGTCGGCGGTACAGGAATTCTTTCCTTGACATTTTCGCGTTCACTTTCCAGCGTAATTTTTCTAGCTAGCGCAGTAATTTTTTCAATAGGATGTAAAATTTTTCTGCTGACGAATTGCCCTACCTTGAATGAAAAAAATATTCCCAGCAAATTTATAATGAGCATAAAAGATAACAAGTCCGTGAAAATATTTCGCTGTGAAGTGATTGTCCTGAAAAAGTACAGCGTCAAGTAGCCGTCGGGCTTGTAGTAAGTCAATTTGCCGCGATAGACCAGGGCATTTCTAAGTTGCGCAACGTCAAAATCATTATCAGCTAAAAGCGGCGGTTTATTCATAATATTTTTTTCAAACATTTCATTGGAAGGGTAGTTGACTTCGTTAGTATCGAAAATTAAATTGCCCTGCTCATCAAAAATTCTAAGCACGACGCCAGACAGTAGCGCTTTGTGTATGGAATGAAAAATTAAATCGTCGGAATGTTGTTTAGACTCGTTCAAAATTTTTTCAGCAGTTCGCATACTGTATTTGATTGTAGCTTCGGCAGGATGATATAGCGCGTATGAAACGCCGCCTACCAAAACTACGTTAAGTACGACAATCGGCAAAAGAAAAAACGCCGCAAAAATTCCAGTGATTTTTGTGGAAATTTTTCTGCTGGCGTACCAATCATGAATTTTTCTTAGCATAAAATTTATTTACCCACTGCGTTTAATCGTAAAATTATTTTAGTTGCTTGACAAAGTAGTCTGTAACAATGCCAGCCGTCTTTGCAACGTCCTGTGAAAAGCCATGATCAAATTTCGGCAGAAGTTCAAGCCAGCTATTCAAGTAAATGTGCTTATAGTGCAAGCTGTAAGTGTACGGAACAACTGTATCGCCCGTGCCGTGAATCATCAGCGCTGGACCTTGATAACGTTCAGCCGTTTCATAAATCGGAAGAGTTTGCGCAGTTAAAATGTAATTGCGTCCAAGTTTATGACCGCCAAAAATTTCAACAGTTTCAGGCGGGTTAATCGAATCGTACGTTTTATCAAAAATATGACCGCGTATCGCGTCGTCACGTAAAACTGCGGCAGGCGCCATTAACGCAATAGCTTTAACTTTATTCGTACCGAGTTCACCAGCAACCATACTTGTCACGACGCCGCCTTGAGAATGCCCAGCGATTGAAATACTTGTCACGCCTGGCAACTGGCTAGCGTAGCTGAAAACTTTTTTAGCGTCTTCAATTTCGTTTAAAACGGTCATATCGGAAAAATTTCCTTCGCTGTCGCCGTGTCCATTGAAGTCAAAACGTATTGACGCAATGCCGACTTTTTCTAAATCATTTGCAAGCGTCGTCAGCAACGGTTCATTTTTATTGCCCGTGAAACCGTGACAAATTATTACAAGCGGGTAGGAAGATTTACCGTCAGGCGTCTGCAGTACGGCAGAAAGTTTTCCGTGATCGCCATTAATTTGAAAGGCTTGACTTTTCGCGTTGGCAGTCAATGGCAAACTTACGAAGGCGGCAAGTAACAGGCTTAAAAAAATTTTCAACACGTCCACCACTCCCAAAAAATTTTTTAGTGAATAGTAGCATTGACTGAAAATTTTTGCAACAAAAAAATGGCGTCGACATTTCAACGCCACGTAATAAAAATTTTGTCTGTAAAAGTTTTATTCGGATAAAATTATTTAATTTCGACTTTCGCGCCAACTTCTTCAAGTTTAGCTTTGAGTGCTTCAGCATCAGCTTTAGAAATTTTTTCTTTAACAGGTGCAGGAGCGCCATCAACAAGAGCTTTAGCTTCTTTAAGACCAAGACCAGTAGCTTCACGAACAGCTTTAATAACTTTGATTTTTTCAGCGCCGATTTCAGCAAGGATAACATCAAATTCGGTTTTTTCTTCTTCTTCAGCCGCCGCCGCAGGAGCCGCACCAGCTGCCGCAACTGCTACAGGAGCCGCCGCAGATACGCCAAATTTTTCTTCCATAGCTTTAACAAGTTCGGAAAGTTCCAAAACTGTCATAGAGCCAATAGCTTCAATAATTTCTTCTTTAGTCATTATAAATTTCCCTCCATAATAGCTTTTAGGAATTAAAAATTCTACATTCTACATTCTACATTCTTAATTCTTAATTCGTTTACGCCGCCGCGCCTTCTTTTTCTTTTTTGTCGCGAATAGCCGCGATAACGCCGACAGCATTGCGAATGATAGCAGACAGTACGCCAACAGTATTTGAAAGTGGCGCGTTCATGCTGCCCAAAAGTTTTGCGATAAGTTCTTCCTTGCTAGGCAGTGCCGCCAACGCTTTAACGTCTTTTTCGTCGATAACTTTACCGTCAAGAATACCCGCTTTAATCGTCAAAATTCCAGCGTCTTCAAGTTTATTTTTCTTCATGAAGTCACAAAGAATTTTCGCAGGTGCAACAGCGTCAGTCGCGGAAAAAGCTATAGCCGTCGTGCCTTCAAGGTGAGTTTCAAGCCCTTCAATGCCAACATTTTTAGCGGCAATACGGAGCATTGTATTTTTTACAACTTTATAAGTGACGCCAGCTTCGCGAAGTTCACGTCTCATTTGCGTATCAGTCGCAACGTTCAAGCCTTTGTAGCTAGTTATTACAAGACCTTGAGCGCTTGTCAACCAATTTTGAATTTCGGAAACTACCGCCTCTTTTTTAGGTGTTACTCCCACTTTATAAGTTCACCTCCTAATTAAAAAATCCCCGACCTAAGACAATCGGAGAAAAATTTTAATAGCTCCAACCTCGACAGGATTTATTTTTGTACCTGTTGTCTTAGGTTTTATTTTAAGTAGAAAATTTTATCTTAATTGAATGGATTCGTTAGAATCTACAATTACTTGGCTAGCGTTGAGTAGATCAAAGTAATCTGGTATATAAAATCCATTGCCATCGCTAAACTTTACGCCGATACTGTACGACGAATACGAAGTAGTATCGCAATTTATTCGTACGGATTCGCCGTTGCGAAGGACACTTACTCCAAGATAGTTGGTGTACAGATCAATAGATGAAGCCGCCATGATGTTGAGTTCAACAATATCTTTTCCAGAATGATTTACAAGCGTAAAGCCAGTAGCGTCCGCATTTGCTCTGCCGCTTAATGCTACTGAAAAAATCAATGCAACTAATACGACTTTCAACAATTTAAAACTTTTCATAAAGATCACCATAGAAAAATTTTAATAACTCCGACCTCGACAGGTAATTTAATCGGCAAGCCGAACCTGTTGTCTTCAGTCAATTTAAATTCAATGCGCTAAAAATTAATCGCGCAGAAAAAGTTTTAATATTGAATTGCCGCGCCGTCAAATCTCAACGTAATTATTGACACTCTGAACAAGTCAATATCTTCCCAAATCCACTCATTACCGTTGCTGAAAGTTGCCTTCATATCCCAGTATCTGTCAGTTTCTCTACGGCTAAAACTGATGTATTCAGAATCGCCATTTTCCAGTATATCAACGCCAAGAATATCATCATCCCAGAAAAAAGTATCACTTGGCGTAATGTAAAGGCTAATAATATCTCTACCAGTATCATTGATAAGCAGGAAGTCTTGACGACCTGCAAAAGCCGTGCCGCTTAAAGCTACTGAAAAAATCAGTGCAACTAATACAACTTTCAACAATTTAAAACTTTTCATAAAGATCACCTTAGAAAAATTTTATTTTACGGCAGAACTACTGGAATGCTAGGACCCATTGCCGCGCAAAGATGAATTGAGCGGACGTATTGACCTTTAGCCGCCGCAGGTTTCACGCGGATCAACGTATCAAGTAACGTCTGATAATTTTCTTTCAGCTTGTCAGCATCGAATGACGCCTTGCCAATAGGGCAGTGAATGTTGCCAGCTTTATCGGTACGATATTCAACTTTACCAGCTTTTTGTTCAGCGATAGCCTTTGCAACGTCAGGCGTGACAGTGCCAAGTTTTGGGTTAGGCATAAGTCCGCGCGGACCTAAAAGTTTACCGAGACGACCTACAACGCCCATCATATCGGGAGTTGCAATAGCTACGTCGAAGTCGAACCAGCCGCCTTGAATTTTCGCAACGAGTTCATCAGAACCTACGAAGTCAGCGCCAGCATCTTGTGCAACTTGAACTTTTTCGCCCTTCGTGAAAACTAAAACTTTTTTAGTTTTGCCTGTGCCGTTGGGAAGGACGATAGCGCCGCGCACTTGCTGATCAGCGTATTTAGGGTCGACGCCTAAGCGGACGTGCATTTCAATAGTTTCGTCGAACTTCGCCGTTGCAGTTTTCTTTGCAAGTTCAACTGCCGCGTCAACGTCATAAACTTTGCCGTGTTCGATAAGTTCCAACGCCGCACGATATTTTTTGCTACGTTTTACCATTAAAATTTCCTCCTGTGGTTTTAACGACATTAAGTCTTCCACTACATTTTAGCTAGTAGCTTGTAGTTTATCATTACGAATTACGCATTACGCATTCCTAATTAAAACTTACGCTACAACTTCAATTCCCATACTACGCGCAGTACCTTCAATCATACGTGTTGCCGCCTCGATTGAAGCCGCGTTCAAATCCTTCATTTTCATTTCCGCAATTTCCACAAGTTTAGCACGCGGAAGTTTAGCAACTTTCGTTTTATTCGGCTCGCCTGAACCTTTTTCAATGCCAGCCGCCTTTTTCAACAAAACTGGTGCAGGTGGAGTCTTCGTGATGAAAGTGAAAGACCTGTCTTCGTAAACTGAAATTTCTACTGGAATAATCAAGCCAGCCTGCTGTGCTGTACGGTCATTGAATTCTTTGACAAACGCCATAATGTTGACGCCTGCTTGACCAAGTGCAGGACCTACTGGCGGCGCGGGTGTCGCTTTACCTGCAGGAACTTGCAGTTTTACTACCTTAGTAACTTTTTTTGCCATAACGTCACCTCCTCTCGGCGAAAAATTTTATAAAGTCAAGACGCATAACGCCTTTGAATTTTTATGTTCAAATTCAGAAACTTAAATTTTTTCCAACTGGCTAACGTCTAAATCGACTGGCGCATTTTCCACTAAAACTTTAACGCGACGCCGCGCAGTGTCGATATTTTGTACAATGCCAATGCGATTTTCAAAGAGTCCTGAAATAATTCTAACTCTGTCGTTGACTGTAAAGTCAATCGGCGTTTCAACTGGCTTGTCGTCATTCAAAGCGTTCAAAATTCTTTCAGCTTCTTCAGCCGTCAAAGCGATAGGCTCTTTTTCAGACCCGACAAACCCAGTAACGCCCTGCGTATTTCTTACCACGAACCACGAATTGGTGTTTACAATCATATCAACTAGCACGTAGCCAGGAAAAATTTTCCGTTTAACAGTACGCCGCTTGCCGTCTTTAAATTCAGATTCAAGGCGCATAGGTACGACTACGTCAAAGATTACGTCACCTAAATCCTGCGCGGTAACTTTGCGCTCTAAATTTGCTTTAACTTTATTTTCGTGTCCCGAATAAGTATGTACGACATACCAAGCCCGTTTAGACTTTTCATCTGAACTGTTCTGCTCCATAAAAGTCCCTTTCAGCCAAGTATCAGGCGAAACAATTTTGCAAATGCCGTGTCACAAACCCAAATCAACAGACAGACGATCACCACTGCCAAGCCTACAACGCCAGTATAAGAAAACAATTCATTTTTAGTAGGCCACGCCACTTTTTTTAATTCGGCGCGTACTTCCTTCAAAAATTGTATTACGCCTTTTTTTTCCGCCATTAGACAAACTCCTTTATTTCGTTTCTTTATGGGCGGTATGTTTTTTGCAGAATTTGCAGTATTTTTTCAGTTCGATTCTGTCAGAAGTATTTTTCTTATTTTTATTGGTCCTGTAATTACGATTTTTGCATTCTTGACAGGACAGAGTAATTTTGACGCGCACGGTGACCACTCCTTAAAAAAACAAAATCCCTCTTCAAGGGGAAAGATTGGTGGCGGCGACTGGATTTGAACCAGTGACACTCCGGGTATGAACCGAATGCTCTAGCCAACTGAGCTACGCCGCCATGTTGATTAGCTAAAAATTTTTTGCGTCTGCGTAACGTACTTTTCATTACGCATTCCTAATTAATAAAATGGAGCTGATGACCAGGATTGAACTGGTGACCTTATCCTTACCAAGGATACGCTCTGCCGACTGAGCTACATCAGCGTTGGTTGCGGAGGCAAGACTTGAACTTGCGACCTTCGGGTTATGAGCCCGACGAGCTACCGA
>JAFSUE010000340.1 GCA_017445435.1 Selenomonadaceae bacterium
GGACAACGTCGAGCGTCAAGCCTGCACTTTGTGGGTAGTTAATATCAATTCCAAATGAATTTGACTGCGGCGAATTTATATCAAAAATTTTTACGAAGTCGCCTTGAAAACTAGTATTCGGCTGAATATTTTTCAAGTACGCAGTGCCAGTTTTGGAGGAGAACAAAGAAATTTTAACGTGTTCGGCTGAAGTAATTGGAACTGCAAAATTTAAAGTGTCGCTTGTCGAATCATCTATCGGCAATGCAATGTGAGGAGATTTAAAATCGCCCTGCAAAATTGTCCGAATCGTCGTCAAAAGTTCGTTGTAATTTATCGGCAAATATTTTACTGAATCGTACTCACGATAATTTTTCGGGTCAACGTTATGGCGCAAATTGACAAGGTAAATGGGAATTTTAAGCCATTGCGCTTGTTTCAAGCCAGATTTAAAATTTTCAGCAGACTGCGCGTCCGTAATTTCGCCGTCCGTTATGAAAATGATGTAGCGTTCAGTTTCAAACTTCGGCGTCAACATATCAATAGCCGTTAAAAGTCCTGCGCCCGCGTTACTTCGTCCAGAATAATTGACGAAAAAATTTTGTGCTGAATTATCGCTAACTTTTGCAAGCGGCTTGATTATATTCGCGTTGTCTTTGAAAGTTACTATACCAACTTCGTCTTCGTCAGAAAAATTTTGAATAGCCCAAACAATACTTTCAGGCGCTACGCGAAACGGATCAGACGTATTCATCGATTGACCTGAATTTAACACGAAGACAACTTCGCGGCATTCGCCACTTGAAATATAGAAAAAAAAATTTAAAATCATTACCAAGACGAACGGCAACAATTTATTAAAAAAATATTTCATTTGACACTCCCAAAATTAAAGATAGACAGTCGTTAAATCTTAAAATTTAAGCGTAAAATTTAATTGTCATTAATTTTATCTAGATTTTATTATATGTCAATAGTTTTATATATTCTTTGTGGCATTGCTATATAACATTATTTTTGGTTTGTCGACAAAGTTTAATATAATAATAAAAAATGATGTACATTGCCGAGCCAAATGGATATTTGGCTAACCGCCTAAAAAAATTATACTCCACTTTTTAGGGTAATTTCAAATGAGTTTATGCGACAGTCAATAAAATTTTTAGCCATTGAGATATTTAAAAATTAATGTTAAAGTTTTTATAAAAATTAATTGGAGGGATTTTTTATGCAATATTTTAAAAAATTTATTGGCGCGATAATTTTAGCGTCGATAATTTTATTTACGGTAAGCGTTGAGGCGGCGGAACTTGTCATTTTACATACAAATGACTTTCACTCACGAGTTTTAAATACAGACGATCGCGGCGAAAGTATGGGCTTAGCTGAAATGGTCGCGGCGATTAAAACTTTGAAGGCGGAAAATAAAAATAGTCTTTGGCTTGATGCTGGCGATACTTGGCATGGTATGCCAGACATAAACATCAGCAAAGGCGAAAATATGGTAAAACTTTTAAATATCGCAGGGCTTAACGCTATGACGCCTGGCAACCACGATTTTAATTATGGCATTCCGCGCTTGATTGAACTTGAAAAAATGGCGAAGTTCGACGTACTTGCGGCTAATCTTGTTTACAGATTCAATGACCAACGCGTTTTGCCGCCGTACAAAATTTATACGCTTGTTGACGGCTTGAAAGTTGGCGTTATCGGTTTGACGACGCCTGAAACGCAGTACAAGGCAAATCCAGTTTTAGTTAAAGACGTAAATTTTTTAAATCCCAATGAAGTTGCAAAAGACATTGTCAAGAAAATTCGTCCTCAATGTGACGTTGTAATTGCTATCACTCACTTAGGCGTTTTGGAAAGTTCGGAGTTCAACAGCCTTCGACTTGCAAAGGAAGTTGACGGCATTGACTTAATTGTTGACGGTCACAGCCACACCGTTTTAGAAAATGGAATAACGATTGGCGATACTTTAATCGTGCAGACTGGCTGTCACGCGTACAATCTCGGAAGAGTGACGATTCAATTTGACGGCAAAAAAATTACCGCTAAAAATGCGGAACTGCTTAATGCAGACGCCGTGAAAAAAATTAATCCTGTACCTGACAAAGAAATTGAACGCGCCATTCGTAAAATGCAAGTTCAGAATAAAAAACTTTTCAATGAAGTTGTAGCGCAAAATTCTACTGAATTATCTGGTGAATATAATTTGATACGAACGCGGGAAATGGAACTTGGCGACTTTGTAGCTGATGCATTTCGTTGGAAGACTGGCGCTGATATTGGGGTAATTAACAGCGGAGGTATTCGCGCGAATCTTCCTGCTGGAAACGTAACTAAAGGCGATATGATGGCAATTTTCCCATTCGGCAATCAGTTGCAGGTAGCTGAAATTTCTGGCGTAAAAATTTATGAAATGCTTGAACATTCCGTTACTGCATACCCCGACACTTTTGGCGGATTTTTGCAAGTTAGCGGCATTCGTTTTACATTTTCGCCAAATAATCCCGTTGGTAGCCGCGTGAGTGACATTTACATCAACGGTTCACCGCTTGTCAACGACAAAATTTATACGCTGGCTACGGTAGATTTTCTGCTGGTTGGTGGCGACGATTATGAAATGTTGAAAAAACTTTCGATTATCGCGAAGTACGGTACTTGTGAAGAAATTTTGACGGATTATCTTAGCGAAGTTGGCATGAAGAAAATTGACACTGGCAGAATTATTTTTAAGTAATAAAGTAAAAAAAATTTACTGGCAAAATTATTTTTAATTAAAAAATTTTAACACAAAAAATACTGACAAATGTATTTTCTGTCAGTATTTTTTATTTAGTATAGGAATATTTTCAATCAATAAGATTTTAAACTAAGACGCGGTTTTCAATCGCCTTTGCAATAGTCACGCTGTCCGTGCCAGAAAAATCTGCACCGACGGCTAATCCACGCGCTAACTTTGTAACTTTCACGTCAAGATTTTTTAAAAGCCGCGCAATGAAAAGCGCCGTTGCGTCACCTTCAACTGTCGGCTCGAATGCAACAATAATTTCTTCAACGTCGTTATCGCCAATTCGCTGAATCAATTCGCGCAGGTGAATATCTTCTTGCGTGATGCCGTCCATTGGAGAAATTAGACCGCCTGTCACGTGATATTTGCCGTTGAAAGTTCCAGCCCGTTCAATCGCGTCCAAATCGCGCGAATCTTTTACAAGGCAAATAATTTTTCCGTCACGCTTACTAGACGCGCAAATTTCGCAAATATTTTGTTCGTTATCAATCGTCGTAAAACAAATTGGGCAGGCGTGAGTATTTGTCTTGACGTTACGAATTGCCGACGCTAAATTTTCCACGTCCTGTGCCTCCATATCGATTATGTAATAAGCAAGTCTAGCCGCAGTTTTCGCGCCAACGCCTGGCAACTTCATCAGCGATTCTTGCAAAGTTCGCATTGCTTGTGAGTTCATTTAACACCTAGTTTCAAGGACTACATTTTTTGCAGGGAACATAACCTCTACTTACAGCCTCTTCACGTGAAGAAAATTCTACGCGGTTAGAGGCTTTAATTTTTTGCGCGTAGGTACAATTCGCGTAATGAAATTTTTTTGAGTTAGCATTTCCAACGTAATTTGCCGCTAGTACGTGTGCCGTCATTAAGACGATAGCCGCGACTATTAGCGCTAAAAATTTTTTCACGTTAAGCCCTCCTTCATTTTTGACAACTTGCCAAAAGAAATTTTTTAAACTATAATTTCAAGCGGTGCTGGAAACGGCAGGCGGTTTAGTCTATGCCCCCAGAAAGGGGGTGTGCATATGCGCTGGAAGGTCATCATTGTCCGTGCGATTATCATTGCAGGTGCGATCTTGGTGCTTTGCACAAAAGTAGCCGCCTAAGCCTCACACACTTGGCGGCTGTCGAGTAGTTCAACCTACTTCATTTAGTCTCTATCTGCGGGGGTTGACCGTTTGCTAACTTCGCACTAACGCTCCGTTTTATTGCGGAGCGTTTTCTAGTTTTTAAATTCTACAACAGAAATTTTGTTTTTGCAAGTGAAAAAGTTTTGACAACTTGCCAAAAGAAAATTTTTAAAC
>JAFSUE010000049.1 GCA_017445435.1 Selenomonadaceae bacterium
ATTATCGTAAGCACTGGCTATAACGGTTCACCGCGCGGCGAGACTAACTGTATCGATACTGGACTTTGTGAACGCGAACGCTTACACATTCCGAAAGGTGAACGCTATGAGCTCTGCGTTTCAGTTCACGGGGAAGCCAACGCGATTATTAATGCCGATCCGCTGAAAATGCAAGGCGCTACAATTTACATCGTCGGAATAAATGTTGCTGACGGTAGCTTTGCATCTGGTGCGCCGTGCCTTATGTGCCGCCGTATGATTAAGAATGCGCAAATTGCCAACGTCATTTACCGCGACACGAACGGCGAAATTGTTAGTAAAACTGTCGACGAAATTTAACCGTTAATCGCTTTACGTTTCATAACGTAATTCCACAATGTCACGATAACCGTTGCGCCCAACTTCGCCAACATATAATGCAACGTGACAATCTCCACGAAAAACCACATACAAAGTTGATTCAAGCCCAATCCTACGACGCTTGAGCCAATGAAAATTGTTGCTTGCCGCGCAGTTTGTTTTTTCGCGCCTTTGAAGACGTAGACGACGCATAGCCAGTAGTTGAAGATGACGGATACTGTAAAAGAAATTCCTGCCGAGTAAAGGTAGTGGACGCCAAAAAATTCTGTCAAGCCGTACAAAACGCCGCAGTCAACTAAAAGCGACAGTCCGCCTACAATGCAGAATCTTACAATTTCTAAAAATCTTTCATTCATCATTAGCCCTCAACGCGGAAAAATTTACTGCCGCGATTTTTTTTTCATCAAGTAACTTTAAAACCTTAGGCGACGTGACGGCGTTTAATTCAGCTTCAAAATCATGTTCCCATTGACAAAAATTTTTTAACATAGAATTTTCTGTGCCAGGATGCAACATAACTTCTGTTGTACCTTCGCGCAGATTTTCCAGCAAGTTCAGCATAAAATTTTCTGTGACAGATTCGCCAGCTACAATGCCTGTGAAATGATTCGGCGATAAAAAATTTTTTGCGTGAATTTTATGTGCGGCAAATTTCGCCAGTGACGCTAAACCTACGCGACCGATAAATTGACCAATGCCGCCAAATTCGCCTTCAAAAATTTTCGTGTCAGAAATTCTTATCGCGTGAATACCAGCCGCGTCCGCCAGTTCCAAAACTATATCAATAATTTTCGGCACGTGGTGTAAATGTTGGTGACTGTCAACGTGCGTCAAGTTCAAGCCAGCGCGTTTAACTTTTTCAATCTGCGCGGCAAGTTCGGCGCGTACTTCGTCAAAATTAATTTTGCCTTGAAGGTAACGTTTGAGAAAGGCGGCGTGATTGTCATAAAAAGTTCCTTCCTCCGTGACGAGCGAAGGAATTTTATTTGGCGGCAAAATTGGATTGCCATTTGCCAAAGTTAGATGAACGCCAACGCCTAAGTTTGAAAGTTTTTTCGCCGTACTAACTGCGTCGTCGAATGCAATTCCGCCCGCCATAATCGTCGTGGACTTCAAGCAACCTTTTTCATACGCAATTTGAACTGCGCGGTTTATCAGTTTATGCCGCCCAAAATCATCAGCGTTAATTATAATCTGTTTCAAAATTTATTCCTCATTCTAAATTCTTAATTCCTAATTTTTAATTCTTAATTCTTATTATACGCCGTAAAAATATTTGATTCTAGCCTTAAACAAAAAAATTTCCTGTATATAAAAATTATTTCAAGCAGGAAGTTCAAAACATTAGCCGAATCAAAATAATAATAAACATTAGGAGGAAAAATTTATGATTGGTGTACGAAATGTAGTTGCAATAGTTTGTGGCGGCGGTCCAGCGCCTGGCATTAACGCGGTTATCAGCGCAGTTACAAATACGGCGAATCGTAACGGCTGGGACGTTTTGGGAATGTACGACGGCTTTTCACATCTTGGACGCGGTGAAAAAAGCTATATTCGCCTTGACGCTTCTAACGTCAACCGCATTCATTTAACTGGCGGCTGTATCCTTAGAATGTCACGTTTCAACCCTACGAAGAAAGAATCTGACCTTCACACCGTCGTTGACACGCTCACTGAATTGGGCGTCAACTATCTTGTAACAATCGGCGGCGACGATACCGCGTTCAGTTCATCAGCTGTTTCAGAATATGCGCGTAAACTTGGGCGTACCATTAACGTTGTTCACGTGCCAAAGACGATTGATAACGATTTGCCATTGCCTGAAGGCATTCCAACTTTCGGCTTTGAAACTGCGCGGGCATTTGCTACGACGGAAATTCAAAACCTTATGGAAGATGCGCGTACCTCAAACAATCGCTGGTACTTCACAATAGCAATGGGACGTACCGCTGGACACTTGGCGCTTGGTATGGGGCGTAGTGCTGGCGCGGCAGTTACGATTATTCCTGAAGAGTTCCCGCAACAGAAAGTTCGTCTTCAACAAGTCGTTGACATAATTACTGGTTCAATCGTCAAACGTTATCTTACTGGCAAAAATTATGGCGTCGCTGTCATTGCTGAAGGCGTTATAGAAAAAATTGCAGAGGAAGATTTCGCGGAACTTGGAAACGTCGTACTTGATGAACACGGACATATTCGCTACGCTGAATTGGACTTCGGCGAAATTCTCAAGCAAAAAGTTTTAGCAGAAGTTAAACGTATCGGCATTAAAATTTCCGTCGTCGATAAAGAAATTGGCTATGAACTTCGTTGCACTGCGCCGATAGCTTATGACATTGACTACGCTAGAAATTTGGGCTACGAGGCAATGCAATTCCTTATGCGCGGAGAAAGTGGCGCTCTCATTACCATTCAAGATAATAAAGCTGTACCGCTTCGCTTTGAAGATATTCGCGACCCAGAAACTGGCAAAACTTACGTCCGCCGCGTCAACATTGATTCAGTTCACTATAAAATTGCGCGTGGATTTATGATGCGCCTTGAAAAAGCTGACCTTGACGATCCTGGACTTGCTAACGCTTTCCGTATGGAACCTGAAGAATTCAAGAATCGTTATGCTTATCTTTTCGACGAAGAGCCGACGGCTTAATTAATTGCTGAAAAATAAATCGCGTAAATAATTTTTTCTAAAGTAAATGACTGTCACATAAAAATTTTGTGTGGCAGTTTTTTAGTTTTTAGTTAGTAGTTAGTAGTCAGTAGTGAGTAGTAGTTCATTACGCATTACGAATTTTTTCTAACGTCGAGAACATCGCGTAACTTATCACCAAGCAAATTGAAAATGGCTACCGTCACGAAAATTGCTGAACCTGGCGCTAAAATTACCCACGACGCAGTTTGAATCATTGAGCGACCGTTATTCATCATCGCGCCCCATTCAGCTGTTGGCGGCATTGCGCCCAATCCTAAAAATGAAAGTCCCGCCAATTCCATTATAATCGTGCCAATGTCAAGCGCCGCCGTCACTAAAACTGGTCCCGCGATATTCGGCAGTACGTGATGAAATAAAATTCCTGCCGAACTTGTACCCGCCATTTTCGCCGCGTCCATGTACGGCATTTTGCGAATTGAAAGTACTAGCGCCCGTGAAATTCGCGCGTACTTTGTCCAGCTGATTATTGCAAGTGCCGCCGCCGCGTTAAAAAGTCCGCCGCCTAATGCACCTGCTACAGCTATTGCAAAAACCATTTGTGGAAACGCTAAAAAAATATCTGATATGCGCATTAAAATTGTGTCGACCTTGCCGCCTACGTAGCCGCATAATGCACCGATTAAACTGCCTATTATCGTTATCGTTGCCAAAAGTAAAAGCGCCGCGCAGAGTGTCACTTGTGACCCCATTATTACGCGTGACAAAACGTCGCGCCCGTACCTGTCAGTTCCCAATAAATTTTGCGCATTCGGCGGCGTTAATGCACCTTCCAAATCCTGCGCGTATGGATCAAACGGCGTCAAGTACGGCGCAAATATTGCAATGAAGATTAAAATTCCAGCCAAGATTAAATACGGAATTAATGGGCGATAGCGCGGCTTAATCATTAAAATTTTCCTCATAGGCAACGCGCGGGTCAAGTTTGCGGTAAAGTAAATCTGCCAGCA
>JAFSUE010000341.1 GCA_017445435.1 Selenomonadaceae bacterium
AGCAAGGGTCGATGCCCCAACCCTATATGGAATATAAATCGACTAAATTATAAAGGAAGAAATGATAATTTTCAAGTTTTTTTTGCGCCGTTTCATCCCCACAGCTAAAGCAGGGGGCTTTCACGGCGCGTTTACGGTAAGCGCCGATACTTCAAGCGCCGCACAATTCAGCTTAAGTTCAAACAGAGTAATTTCAAATTCCAACAGCTTGCTGATTAAAAACGGCTCGACGGCGACATTGGACGGTTATCAAATTACGGGGACTTCCAACGGCTATAGTTTTGCGTTGCAGGAAGATTCTTTCACGCTGAATAATGTTTCTTACAGCGGCGCAGGCACGGCAACTTTTACAACCGGCGGCAATGCTTCAGTTACAAGCGGCGCGATTCTTAACGGAACTTCAAACGCTACAGTAAATCTTGCGGCGGGCAATTACACGCTGAACGGCGCGGAAGTCACGACGGCGGCAAACAATACGGCGACGTTAAGTTCAAGCGGCGCGCAATTCAAACTTTCTACAAACGCCGTCACTTACAATTCAATGACATTTACGGGCGCGGGCACTGCAACTTTCGGCGATTCGATTATTTTGACGGGCGGCGCGGCAGTTGCAAGCGTTGCAGCTGATCAATCCTTTACTTTCAGCGGCAGTGGCGCTTATAAACTTAATAATAAAACAATCGTCAGTTCTGCGACAAGTTTAACCGTCACGAACACGGCGGACGGCTTGACGATCGGCGAAAATACTTTCAGCGTGACGGGCGACGATGAATACCGAATCAATGTTGACGCAAGCGGAAATATTATCAGCGCGGCGGGAATTAACGGCGGCGCCACGATTGTAGACGCGGGCGGCGCTGATTCTATTTTGACAAGTTCAGCCGGCAACTTCACTTTCGCGCAGGACAACAATAAAGTTTTCGCGATTGGCGGCGACGATTCGGTTACATTCGGACTTTCGGAAGACGGCGCGGTTACGAAAATTGCTGATGTTGTAGGAACAATCGGCGGCAACTTCACAAGCGCGATTAACATTAACGGTAACGCGGCGGACGTTTTGATTGAGGGCGACGATTCTGTTATCGTGACGGCTGAAAGTTCAGGCGCAGCGGCTATTGGCGGCGTGTCGAACAACGCAAGCATTAAGTCAACGGGCGGCGCTAAAACTGTCACGACGGACGAAGAGGGAACTTTCCATTTCTACGACGCGCAGAATTTCTCGATTAGCGGCGATAATTCCGTTGACTTTACTGTTGGCGAAATAGTCAGCGGCGTAACGAATTTTGAAAACGGCACGTTGCAACTTGACAATGCCTCACAACTTGCCATTAACGCCGAAAAATTGACGATGCAATTCACGGACACGGCAACTTTCATCATTGCGGACAGCAAAGTTGTTTCAGTTGACAGCGTCGAAACTTCGATTAACGGCTTGACAAGTGACGTAACTGTTCACGCGGCAAACGTAATGACCGTCAATAATGTTTATGCAAATGTTCACGGGTGACAATGACTTTAACGTAATTGTTGCCAACGGAAAGACGACGGGACTTGCAAATATCAGCTCGGGCGCAAGCGTTTCTGTTGCCAATATTTCTGTGACGACAGACAATAACGGCGATTTCAAAGTTGGCGAAAATAATTACACAGTCACTGACGCAGACGGCTCGGTAACTTTCATAACGGGAAGTAACGGCGCAGTTTCAAACATTGAAGGTTTGAACGGAACGCTGAAAACAAATTCGCAAAATGTTACTGTAAACGGCGCGGAACTTACAACGAACGATACCGACGTTACAATTTCTTCGGCAGGTTCAAATATCACGAAAGTTGAAGGCGTAGGCTGCGGCGATGTTTTAAGCGGCGATATTGATTCAGCGGCGGTTGTTGTAACTGTGACTTCGGCAAATGACGTTGCATCATGGCAAATTAATTCAAGAAATTATAAATTGACGGGCGATTCTGACGGCGTGTCTGTGACAGGTTCACGAATTGACGGCTTAAGTGCAAATGCAAGTTTGGAAGTAGGCGCGGCAGGAAATTATCTTGTCAACAACACTTCGCTTAACGCTAAAATTGGCGATACGATTATCGGCACGGCGGAAAATTCAGCCTACATTTACGACCCGAATAATATTCCGCTGAACGTCAACACGATGACAACAGAAGAAATTGCGGCACAAGCAGGCGTTTCGACAACCTATCAGACTTAGGAAACGGACACCGAAAAGGCGGCGGCACTTTTTGAAGACCCCAACAACCTTAACGGCTCAATGGAACTTGCACTCAGCAATAATGATACAGCTTCCCCACAGAATGCAGATTTCACAAGCAGCACAGGCAGAAAGAAAGTTTCACTTGAAGGCGGCGCGCAGGACGTTAAATTCAATGATGAAGGCGGCAACGTTGCAGTTATCGGCAGTGATTCAAGCGGTGAAAAGAATGTCGAACTTGGCAACGGCGGCGATTTGGTTATCGTCGAAGAAACAGAGGCACCGGTAAATATTACGGCGGGCACAGGTTCTGATTCAATCGTTACGGCAGGAAATAATGTTAAAATCAATATGAACGGCGGCGCAACAAAAATTATTCCGAACAGCGGCAACGTCGAAGTTGAAAATTATGACCCGACAAGTAAAGCGGGTATTCAGATTGACAGCGTTTCGGACATTACCCGCGCACTTCAAAGCGGCAGCATTGTTTTGGAAGACGGCACGATTTCATTTGGCGACGCAAAAGTTAAAGTCAATGACGAAGAATCCGAATCAACGACGGTTAATCTTTATGACAATAAAGGCAAGAAACAAAAAGTTGTTTATACTCATTCCAATGGCGGAAATGTTGATTTGTCGGCAATTAAAGAAAATCTTGTCATGAAGAGCAATGGCGGCAATTCTTCATTTACAAGCGGCATTGGCAATGATGTAGCATTCGGCGGCTCAGGTGATACTTTCGACTTGGGCGCAGGTTATAATCACATTGAACTTGACACAAATCGCGGTGATTCTAACGGCGCAACGATAAGACAAACCACTGCAAGCGGACGTACTGAAGTTTTTGGATTTAGCTTTGGTTTTAGTGACAGTAACGACAAAATTGGTATAGATTTTTCCGCTGATATTTCATACAGCAACGGCAAACTTACTTTCAAATATTCAAACGCAGCGCTTATTGTCAGTGGAACTTCCTCTTTAGCGGATCTTGCCTCAAGTGCCGATCTCGAATCATCGGGAATTTCTCAAAAAGTTTTAATCGGCGATAATCGGCGACAATTCCGGCGTTAATTTGAATGATTTAACAGAAAATGCGCAGATTAACCTCAACGAAGGCACAGGAACTTTCGGAAATACTGCAGTTGCATTCAAAGGAATTTCCAAATTGCAAGGCGGCAGTGCTGAAAATACCTTAATCGGTTCTGCGGACGATGAAAACACCATTGTTGCAGGAACGGGCAAAACCAGTATGTGGGGCGGCGGCGCCGGCAATGATTCAATGGTAGGCACAACTTCTTCAGAAAAATCCGATTCTACTTCATTCTTCTTTGCGGCAGGCGACGGCAGAGATACTATCAGTAATTTTGAATTCCTCACTTCTGAAAATCGTCAAACAGCCGACAAAATCGACACTTACGGCGGCGTGATAACCGACGCGGTTATTTCAGGCGATAACGTTATTTTAGAATTTGGCGACTCTAACGACAGATTGACGATAACAAATGCACGCGGAAAAGATTTCCAAGTTGAGACGCGTTATACAGATTTAATTATCGCGCAACTGGATAATGATTCGCTCAATTATGACGGCTACGCAAATTACTACAAAGCGACAAACAAAAATGCTGCCGTCATAGTAAATGAAAGTTTAACAGGCGCAAATATTTGGTTAGATAATAATCATATTTTCAGCGAAGAAACTTTCGACGGAAATATAAAAACGCTTGACGCCTCAAGAGTCGACGGAAAAGCTACGCTTGCAGGAAATACGGAGAATAATTACATTACCGCAGCCAAAGGCGATTCCAGTTTGTGGAGCGGCAATTACGCGACAGCAATGATACTCTTGTAGGCGGCACAGGTGCTGATATGTTCTGGTACGGACTGGGCGAAGGCAACGACTTCATTACGGCTGTTGACGGAAACGACGTTGTAAATCTTTATGACATTTCACTGAAAGATATTTCAAACATTGACGTTACGAGCAGTTCGATAAAAATAAATACAAATGACGGACACTCCTTGACTGTACAAAGTAACAACAGCGGCATTGGATTTATGGTAGCTGATGATTTATCTGTTTGGACGGTTAATCAGAATTCCAGAGAGTGGTCTACTAAATAACATACCCGACAAATTCAACACGACAATATTTAAATGTGGTTGAAAAACGGGGAGGTATCGGGAATGAAAAATACCTTGTACTACCTCCCCGTTATTTGTTTTTATTTCACATTCTTTTTGACGCGGGAAATTTTTTCAAAAGACATGTGTTGCTTTATGGCTGAAGGTAAAAAATAGAGTTTTATCAGATATTGACTAAGCATCTTGGCACATCAGGGGACGACACTATTATATTCGACTTGCACACTTCCACTGTAACTGCTTATGGTGTAAGTGACATTATCACTGATTATAAGTCTGGCGAAGATACAATTCAGATAAGTGGAGAAATTACAAACACAAGTTACAGCGGAAAAAATGTTATCTTTACAATCGGCAACGGCTCTTTGACGGTGAAAAATGCGAAGGGTAAAGATATTAGCGTGACTATCGGCGAACAAACTCAAACCTTCAGCTTTTTGTATGACAATAATTTTATGACCGACGAATTTCAAATTGAGGATATTTCCGACGTTTCGGATAAAAATTATTCTGTCGGGCAACTGGAATTTGAAGAAGAAAATAAATTTTCTACAGATACTCTTGTTTCGTCTTCAGATTTTGCGAAAGAATAACTTAGTTTTATGAAAGGAAGGCTTTTTATGAAAGGGTTTTATTTTGATATTCAGCGTTTTGACAACGTGACGCTAACGGACGGCGACGATAAATACCAAAACTTTGTTACAGCAACAATCGATGGCGGAGCGGGCAATGATTCCATTAGTAACAACGGTTATGGTGCGTCATTTTCTTCAATTTATGGAGGTTCAGGTAATGACACCATTACAAATATGAAAGTAGCGCCGTTACGATAGACGGTGGCGACGATGACGACGTAATTTTTAGCAACGGTGAATTGGCTGTCGATAACAATGTGGTAAAAGGCGGCGCAGGTAATGATTCAATCATAAACAACGCATATGAGACAACAATAGACGGCGGCAGTGGTAATGATACAATAGTAAATCATTATGAAAAGGCATCAATAAATGGTGGCGATGACGACGATATTATCAGCTTGACGAGTGGTTATGCTATAACTGTACGTGCTGGTAAAGGTAATGATACCATTTTTATTGATACTGAAACTTTCTTTAAAAATATTTATCAGTATGCAAAAGGCGACGGAGACGATACGATTATTGGATTTGACAACTTCGATAATCTTTACATAGATGCACCAACAGTAAAGGGTAATGACTTTATAGTTAAGAGGGGAAGTCTTTTGGCAGGGAATAGTTACTCTGTATCGCTCGAAGGAGACGACCTTATAGTACACGTTGACGAAGGACATATTCGCAATAAAGAAACTAAAGATCAAGGAATTACTGTCACAGATCGTTCCGAGATAAAAATTCGTTACTATGGCGACGTTAATGGCAAAGTTGCAATGAACTATTCGCATAATGTAAACCATAAAGGTGCAACTATTCATGGATTAGAAGGCAACGATACTATTGAAAATTATTATGCAGATAGCATAGTAGTTGACGCTTATGACGGCGATAATATTATAAGAAATTATGTAGGAGGAGATAATTTTACAGGAGATTATGCCACCATTTACAGCGGCTCAGGCAATGATACAATTTACAATGAAGGCTCTAACTCTTATATAGACGCTGGAGATGGTGACAATTTAATACAACTTAAGTACGTCAGTCAAAATACCGTTCATTTAGGTAAAGGCAATAATACAGTTTCAAGTGAAGTTGTTGCAACCAGTGTTTATGGCGGAGACGGAAATGACTTCATTCGCAGTTATCATAACAATCTCCTTTCCACTTATCAATGGATTCCGGTTAGTCTTTATTTTGATGGTGGTGGCGGTGACGATACAATAGAGGCCATTTATCCTTTTTATATGATGGACGGCTCTGAACCTGTACATAATAATGTAACTCCTCATGGAGAATATTATGACCATGGTTTCATTGGAACACTTAAAGGCGGTAGTGGAAATGACGTAATAATTGTTGACGCTGAAGCAAGTGTACTTAAGGTGGATAGCACAATGATTATTGGATGCATTTGCCCTTTTAGACGGTGGCACTGGCGACGATTCAATTTACAGTAAAAATATTATCGAATCAACAATCAATGGCGGCGACGGTAACGACACTTTAGTAATGGGAGGTTATTCCAGCTATTCAACTTTTAATGGTGGTAAGGGCGATGACATTATTTCAATAAATGGCGGCTTAAATCGTGTAATTCAATATGTTGAAGGCGATGGAAATGACACTATCTTTGGCGGCAGCAGTTTTGATAGCATTCAAATTTTGGGTAGCGGCTACATAGCTTCCACCGTTGGAAACGACATTATTACAGTTGATAATGGATCAATTCTTGTTAAGGATGCCGTTGATAAATATATAAACATTGTTGGAAGAAAAATCAATACAACTCCATATTGGAAATTAAATGGTACGACAGCAACATTTGGCACGTCAACTGAAACTTTAATTACAGTCACGGGCGTAAAATCTCTTGACGGCTTGACGCTGAAAGATAAAGTTGTAACGATAGCGGCAAGTTCGCTTGTTGACGGCGAAGTAAAAATTATCGGCGACGGTTATACGCTTGAAATTGTCGATGATATAATTCCTGCAGGTATTTCCGTTAAGAAAAATCTTTTAACTGCGTCAACTAAATTTCAAAATGATAAAATCGACCTTGCAAATTATTCCGACGTGACGAAGATTAATGCCTCTGCAGTCAAACAATCCTTGACTATTACAGGCAACGATTTAGCAAATTCTATTAAAGGCGGCAAGCAAAGGCGCTGATACTATTTCAAGCGGCTTAGGAAATGACACACTCACAGGCGGCACGGGTAAAGATGTTTTCATTTTTGAAAGCGGAAATGACGTTATCACCGATTACAAGCCCGCCGACGATATGATAAAGCTTAATCCCAGCGCCATAACAAATTCGACGGTTAAAGGTTCAGATGTAATTTTAACCACCAGTCAAGGCACTTTGAAGATAAAGGGCGGCAAAAACAAAGTCATTACTTTTGTTGACGACAACGGCGCGATTATCGAAAAAATTTACTATGGCAATATTTCTTACAACCCGCTTGCTACGGGTTTAACCTATGATTCAAAAAGAATTATGCTGACGGTAAGCAGTAAATTCGCTGACAATGCTATAGATTTAGGCAACTATCTTTCGACTGTAACAAAATTAAACGGCGGCGCTGTTTCTAAGGCGTTGTCTATTAGCGGTAACGATTTAGCAAACTCTATAAAAGGCGGCAAGGGCGCTGATACAATTTATGGCGGCGCAGGCAAGGATACAATTTTTGGCGGAAACGGCAATGATGAAATTTACGGCGACTCTGAAAATGACGTCTTGAAAGGAGAGGCAGGAAATGATACTTTGTTTGGCGGCGCGGGCAATGACACCTTAACTGGCGGCGTCGGCAAAGATATTTTCATCTATGAAAGCGGAAATGACGTTATCACCGATTACAAGCCCAGCGACGATATGATAAAACTCAATCCCAGTGCGATTACAAATTCGACAGTCAAGGGTTCTAATGTTGTATTGACGACCGCCAACGGTAATTTAACTGTTAAATCGGCAAAAGACAAAGTTATTACTTTCATTGACGACAACGGCAATACTACTGAAAAAATTTACTACGGCAATATTTTTTATGCCCCGCTTGATACAGGTTTAACCTACGATTCCAAGAAAACTATTCTGACGGCAGGAAGTAAATTTTCTGAAGGCACTATCGATTTGGGAAATTATCTTGACACGGTAAAGAAAGTCAACGCGTCATCGATTAAACAAGCCGTAGAAATTATCGGCAATGACAATAACAATTCGTTAAAAGGCGGCAAGGGTGCTGATACAATTTCAGGCGGCGCGGGCAATGACACATTAACAGGCGGATCTGGCAAAGATATTTTCGTTTATGAAAGCGGCAATGATGTCATTACTGATTATAAGTCCAGCGAAGATACAATTCAGATAAGCGAGGAAATTACAAACACAAGTTACAGCGGAAAAAATGTTATCTTTACAATCGGCAACGGCTCTTTGACGGTGAAAAATGCGAAGGGTAAAGATATTAGCGTAAAGACGGGCGAACAAATTCAAACCTTCAGCTTTTTGTATGACAATAATTTTATGACCGACGAATTTCAACTGGATGATATTTCCGCCATTTCGGATACAAATTATTCTGTCGGGCAAATGGAATTTGAAGAAGAAAATAAATTTTCTACGGATACTCTTGTTTCATCAGCTTTTGAGAAAAAATAAAAACCTAATGGGCTTTTTCTGTGATATATAATTATTTATCAAGGGTGCCCCCTATATTTTTACACTTTTTCTTAATTTCATATTAATAAATCCTCCGCTTAATATTAAAATTATGCGGAGGTGATTTTTTATGCGCGTTGGTTATGTCTGTGTTTCCACTGTTGAACAAAGCGAAGAACGTCAGATCGTTGAGTTAAAAGAAAAAGTCGACGTTGAAAAATTTTTTGTAGATAAAGTTTCTTCTAAATCTGCCAAGCGTCCCAAATTCGATGAGATGATGAATTTTTTGCGCGAAGGTGATGAACTCTTTAACATCTCAAGGCAGATTTATGCTTACCATTTTTGGCGCTATCGCTGAATTTGAACGCGAATTGATTTTACAATATCAGCGTGAAGGCATCGCCATTGCTAAAGCCGCCGGCAAATACAAAGGGCGTAATTCTAAAAAACGCTCCAAAGATTTCGATTTCTACAAACAGGGCTACTTTTTCCCAACAATACACCGTTACCGAAATTGCAAAACACTACAAAGTTTCTCGTCCTACCGTTTATAAATGGTTACGACAATAAACAATCTCAAAAAATTTTATCCCTTTTTAAATCTGCATTGTATTCATTACTTCGGAGGTTAAATATCCCACAAACTTTGTGCTATTTCAAGCGAATATAAGGCTATCGAAATATACGTTCGGATTTATTGTCGTCGTAGTAATAATTACGCATCGTACAATAGTTTACAATGGTAAGCAATTTTTAATCTAAGAAAGTGTGTTAATAAATAAAAAATGTGGTTAAAATTTCTCATCACATCCATACTTAAACGTTTATGAACACGTCTTCTAAGAAAACCGATAACGCGGTAAGCGCAACAACTGCCGTCACGTCTTCAAATTGCACCGGCAACGCTGAAAATTCTACAAGATTATCTACGCCGCGAAAAATTAACGTCACGGACGCAACTGAATTAAATTCAGGAACTGCCGCAACTTTTGACGGTACAAGCGATATTAAAATAAAATTGCCGCCGACGATTAAGGCAACTTTGAACGGCAACGCGACAAGTTTAACAAAGACACTGCAAAAAATTTTTTATCAAAATAAAAAAGCCGTAGCCGAGATTGAATATTGTTTTATTATCTTAATATTTTTTCATATGGTCTTGATGTATTTTGTGTTTCACTTTCGTGTTCTTTTAACCAATTTAAAACTTCTGTTGCATCGTCATAATCATACACTCTTCGACTTCTACTAACCCCCTCAATTCCATACCACCAATCACCTTCATCACGATTCATTTCCCATTTTTCAGTTTTAATAATCTTTCCATATGAATTAACGTGCTTTACCCTAAAATATGCATAAAAACCTGCCCTTACACCGTAAACAACAGATTCATAAACAATGTAAAGTGAGTTGCCATTTGGATATTTATAAACCCAAACATCTTTTGCAAAACAACTACTAAAATTCAACATCAAAAATGATGCTAAAGTAATTATGCTAAAAATTTTTTTCATTTTAATCACCGTCGATAAATTTTTCAATCAATAGCGGTACAAGTTCATCCGCCATTTTTCGGTTATAAGTGTGAAAAACCGAAAAAACTTTTTCAACTAACCGATCTTTAAATGTTTTTAAATTTATTCAATAAAAATTTTCCAATTCCTGCAATTTTTATCAAAGAAATTTATACCGCATATGCGACGCCAACTTCAAATTATATGTTCAGTGACAATTCGATAACCGCTAAAAGTTTTCAATGGCTGATCCAAAAAGCCGCGCAGGTTATTTCTTTAAACAAAACTTCCCTTGAACTTGAAAATATTTTGATGAGCGACACGGTTATTGTAAATCGTCTTGGCGACGGCGTGATTTATGTTTCGTCGAGCGACCAAAACGTTGTCAGCGTTTCAAACGTCGACAGTGAAGTTAAAGTTAGTGCAGTTGCGACGGGCAGTGCTACGATTACTATAAACGTTGCCGAAAGCAAAAATTATTTGTCCGCAAGTGTTTTTGTTCCGGTTGAATGTTTTGTGATTAAACCTTTGGCGGAGTGTAGCGTTGAAGAAATTGTCACGGCTATTAAATCGGGCAAGGCGGCTAATGCGTGGGATGTTGGCGATTATACAGCGCCGATAACTAAAAAAATATTACTCTTATTGACACAAATTATAATTTTGCGTCACCGAGCGGCGTCAAATATTTTCAGCACAATTTGATTGACGGTTCAAATGCGGGCGGCTGGTCTTCAAGCAGTATTCGCCAAAATATTTGTCCCAACATTTTTAACGCATTGCCGGAAAAGTGGCAAAATATCATAACGCCTTGCAAAAAGTTTACCGATAATGTTGGCGTCGGCGTTGACGATTCAAATTTTGTAACTCCAACTGTTGATAAAATATTTTTACTTTCGGAATATGAAATTTTCGGCAGACAATCTTACGCCAATTCTGCAGAGCAAGATTTTCAGGCGCAGTATGATTATTTCAAAAACGGCAATTCAAAAATTTTCTCTTCGCAAAAATATTCGACGGCTTGTAATTGGTGGTTGCGTTCGCCGAAAATTTCAATTAGAGAGCGATTAAATTTTCAAAGTTACCGTTAAAAAATAGGGATGAGGGAGCAGAAAATTTTACTAATCCCTATTCCCTAACCCCTAATCCCTAATCCCTATTATCGGCACGGTTATTTTTGAAGTGTCGAAACAGGCAAGCGATAACGCGCTGAAAGTTGTTGATATTCAGGAGGCGCTTTGCGATTTGAGCGAAGAATTGGAGGCGTTGAAAGATGGCTAAAATTTGGGCAGACAGAATTTTGGCAGGCACACGAGATTTTGAAAAAGTTCCCGCGTCGTTAAAATCGGCAGTAAAAGAAATTTTACAAATGAAATTGGACGGCGGCGAAATTACAGAAGATGAATATAAAAAAGCGTTGGGAGTGAAAATATAATGCCGAGTTTTGTAGATTTAGACGGATTAAGGACGTTTAAAGAACATTTAAACCTTTCGGGAACCGGCAACGCTATCTTACCTCAAGTCATCGTTTCTTCCGAAACTGGCAACACCGTCACTATGTCGAAAGATGACGTAACTTTAACCGCCACCGAATCAAGCGGCACTTGGATTTTCACCATTCCTTATTTTGCCGATTGGACTATCACCTCCTCCGACGGCCAACGCTCCGACTCCAAAACTATTTCTATCGATACCGTTAAAAT
>JAFSUE010000342.1 GCA_017445435.1 Selenomonadaceae bacterium
ACCATATCACAAATTTCAAGCGCAAAATATTTTAACTCATCAAAAGTTTTCAAGTCAAAGCGCGTTTCTAAGTCTTTCGATTCAGAATTATTTTCCGTCACTGGAATTTTAACTGCGTCAATCATTTTTTCACCTTCTTAAAAAATTTTTATTCGTAGTGACCCTTGCAGGAAAGGACAAACAAAATTGTTTCGCCGTTACTGACGAAAACATCATAAATTAACCTATGTTCGCTTGTAATACGTCTTGACCAGCCGCGACGGTGTTTTAACTTTTCGGGCTTACCAATTCCTTTTGCCGCGCCATTACGATCAATATCTTTGAGAAGTACATTTATTCGCTCAACAATTTTATCAGCTTGATTTTGCCATTCAACGTATTCTTCCCACGAAGTGTCGTTCCAAAGTTTAAACATTTTTACTTTCAACACTCACTGAATTTAAATTTGGAGGAAAAATTTTCTCCATATCTGCAATGCGCCTGTCAATTTCTGAAAAATATTTTGCGTTATGAGCCGCTTTTTTAAAATCAATTTCTTTGCCTTCATCAACCATATCACTAATTGCCAGCGCGAAATTTTTTAATTCCAATTCGTTAAAATTGAAATGAGTTTCAACGTTATTTTCAGTGATAGAAATTTTAACTGCGTCAATCATTTTTTCACCTTCTTAAAAAATTTTTATTCGTAATGCCCCTTGCAGGAAATAATATAAACGTCCTTCCTGTCGTCAATATCATAAATCAAGCGGTGTTCGTCATTTATACGACGTGACCAACCTGTACGATGCTTTAATTTTTCTGGCTTGCCTATTCCTTTTGAAGGACCATTGCGGTGTATATCTTTTATAAGTGAATTTATACGTTGAACAATTTTACCGTCAGTCACTTGCCAATCAACATAATCATCCCAAGCCTTGTCACTCCAACGATTAGGCATTCTGTACCTCAATGAGTTCGTGTTCTACATAATTTCCAGCCTTAATGTCTGCAATACGCCTGTCAATTTCCGCAAAATAACGCGCATTGTGTACCGCTTTATCAAGGTCAATTTCTTTTCCCTCAATAATCATATCTTTAATTTCTGTAGCCAAAATTTTCAACTCATCGACGCTAAAAGTAAGCGATTCTTCATTACCAGTAAACTTTATACTGTCTTCTGCCGCTGACATTTTCATAACCTCCTGCGGAATTAAAGAGTAGGAAATAAAATTTACTTCCTACTCCCTACTTCCTACAATCTATTTTCTAAAATTTACCGTAAATATTTTTGACAAAGTGCCTTTAACTTGCCAGCCTCTGCATCAAGTTTATAATCTGGTTTAAGACGCCAGCCCCAGTTTGTACCAACTGTTCCGGGCGTATTCATACGGCTTTTGCTGTCAAGTTTCAAAACGTCCTGCATTGGAAGAATTGTAAAGCGCGAATCAGACGCGTAGGCAAACTCAATCAACTTTTGGCAAACATCATCAGGTCTGCGCGGGTCTGCACCAAGTAACGCCGCGATTGTCGCTTTACTTAAATTGTCAACGTCTTCCATAAACCAGCCGACGACCGTATTGTTATCGTGTGTGCCAGTGTACGCGATACTATTTTCAGGCGCCATAAATCCAATTCGCCCATCTTCATTAAACGCCAATTCAAATTGCAAAATCTTCATGCCGGGAAAACCGCATTCCTGCCGCAATTCTTCAACTTCATTCGTGATAAAGCCCAAATCTTCAGCAACAATTTGCATATCGCCCAATTCTTTTTTAACTGCGTCAAAGAAAGGCTTGCCTGGACCTTTTACCCACTCGCCCTTAATAGCGTTTTCCGCGTCACCGTCAACTGACCAGTACGCCTCAAAGCCGCGAAAATGATCAATGCGCACAATGTCAACCAGCTTGTAAAGTTGCTTGAAACGCAATTTCCACCAATGATAATTTTCCTCTTCCATTGCGTCCCAATCGTAAAGCGGATTGCCCCAAAGTTGACCAGTTGGGCTGAAATAGTCGGGCGGAACTCCTGCAACTTTTTTAGCTCTGCCATCTTCGTCAATTTGGAAAAGTTTTTGATTCGCCCAAACGTCCGCGCTATCGCCTGCAACGAAAATCGGCATATCACCAAAAATTTGTACGCCGCGTTCATTCGCGTAGCTGTGAAGTTTTTGCCATTGTACGCTGAAAATGTATTGTTCAAATTCCGTGTACAAAATTTCATCAGTCAACGTCGCTGCAACTTTTTTCAACGCCGCCGCGTCACGCTGTTTAATATCGTCGTCCCATTCCGTCCATTCGCTGTCATTATTTTTAATTTTCAGCGCCGTGAACAATGCGTAGTCTTCCAGCCAGAATGAATTATCTGCGCGGAATTTTTCAAAATCTGCCTTCAATCCTTCGTCACTTGCAAGACGCGCTTTAAAGTTTTTGAACGCCTTTTTCAACGCCGCTGACTTTAAAAGTATCACGCGCTCAAATTCTACGTGTGAAGTTTTGAACGGCTTGGAAATTTTTACGTCGTCCGCTTGTAATAAGCCGTCGTCAATAAGTTTGTCAAGCGAAATTAACATTGGATTGCCCGCGAATGCTGACGGCGATTGATACGGCGAATAGCCAAAGCCTACTGGATTTAACGGTAAAATTTGCCAAATAGTTTGTCCTGCCGCCTTCAAGTAGTCGACAAAGTCAAACGCTTCTTGCCCTAAGTCACCAATGCCGTATTTTGAAGGCAAACTCGTCGGATGCAATAAAATTCCTGCGCGGCGGTCATAATGTTTTTGTTGCGGTACGTGGTGCAGTAAAACGCCTTCCAAAGGTTTAAGCTTAAATTCTACGCGCTTGCGCTTAACTGGAAACTGTCTTGTATTGTCGAAGGCGTCAACAAAAATTCCGTTGGCAAAGTCGCTAACGTCGAATGAAACAAATCTTTCTTCGTAACGCGAACGGTTGAACGCCACAAGATACGCATCATTTTTCGCCTCTTGGTCGAATACGTCGCGCCCATTACGAATTACGCGCGCGTAAGCTACAATGTCATCATACGAAGGCAACGGTAAAAATTCGCCAGTACGCAAAACGATATTTTCATTGCGGACGGCAATATATTTTTTGTACGTTTCACGCAATTCAGCGTCGCCATTTTCCCAATCATACGGACGACGGTTAGACGGGTCTTTAAAGCCTTGCAAGCCAATTTCGTCGCCGTAGTAAACGCAGGGGACGCCTGGATAGGTCATTTGCCACAATGCCGCCATTTTCAGCCGCGCTTTACCAAGTTTTTCTGCTTCCGCGTCAAGCTTGAAGTTCACCTGTTCAGTTTCCGTCATTTGCGGATTAAACGGCGCTTCACCGAAAACTGTTACTGGGCGCAAAATGTCATG
>JAFSUE010000343.1 GCA_017445435.1 Selenomonadaceae bacterium
GCTGAAAAGAAAATTCAAAATGAAGTTCTGCGCAATGTTGCCACGAAAGGTTTAAAAAATCTTTCAAATGCAAATACCGTCGTCCAAGTTGCTGGCGCGGTTTATGACATTGGCGTTTCCATGAAAAAGTTGCTTGACGGCGAAATTACAGCGACTGAATTTGCGCGGGAAATTGGCGAAAAAGGTTCAGCGGTAATTGTTTCTGGCGTCACTAGTATGTTAGGTACAGTTGCTGGCGCGGCGATTGCTGGACCAGTTGGCGCGTACATAGGAGGCGCTATTGGCTCAATGGTCGGCTACGTTGCCAACAATATGTTCTACGGCGCAGTTCTGCAAGCTTTTGATGAGGCGGAACTTTCGCGCAAACGGTATGAAGCTATTCACGAATTCTGCGAAAATTCTATTAGTGAAATGCGGCGTCAACGCGCAGAATTTGAAAGGAAGACTGCCGAATTTTTATCCAATCGTCAACAAGTCATTGACAGAAGTTTAGATGATTTTGAAGCGTCAATGCGTCGAAAAGATTTTAACGGCGTAAGTGCCGCGCTGAATGGAATTGCTGAAGAATTTGGCGGCGCGTTGCAGTTTCAAACTTTTGATGAATTCGATGAATTTATGCAGGACGAAGATTCAGTTTTAAGACTTTAAAAAATTTGAAGGGAGTTTTGGAAATGCCGATACCGTTTATTTTAGGAGCTTTGGCGGCTGGTGCAGGAGCTTACGGCGTGAAAAAAGGTTACGACGCCAAAAAAAATATGGATAAAGCGAAGGCAATTAATAATGAGGCGCAGGAAATTGCTAGTGCTACTGAATACAAAATTAATGATGTTCGTAACGATACAAATCAAACCATTGAACAGCTTGGCGAAACGAAAATTGAAATTTTGGCTGGCAGTTTGAATGATTTTGTTGAAAGTTTTTCGCGCTTGAAAAATGTTGAACTTAATGACAGCGTCGGTATGGAGGAACTGCGCGGCTTTAATCCCAACAGCAGAGATTTTATCGACATAAAAAACGCGTCTTTCAATGCTAAAGAATTGGCGTCGGGAACTGCAGGCGGCATAGCGGCAGGAACTTTAGCGGCAGTTGGCGCGTACAGTGCGGCTGGAACAATCGGCGTTGCAAGTACAGGCGCGGCGATTGCTGGATTAAGTGGCGCGGCGGCTACGAATGCAACTTTAGCATGGCTCGGCGGCGGTGCACTTTCAGCAGGCGGTTTCGGTATGGCAGGTGGAATGGCTGTACTTGGCGGAATTGTTGCAGGTCCAGCATTAGCGATTGGCGGCGCTTTTATGGCGTCGAAGGCTGAAAAGGCGCTGAATGATGCCCGCGCTAATTTGGATCAAGCGTACGCATTTCAAGAGCAAGGCGAAAATATTTGCTCCGTGCTGAATGCTATTCAAGATCGCGCAACTCAAATTAAAGATTTGCTTGACGAATTGGATTACAGAATGGCTAGAGCGGTCAACGAAGTTGATAACGTCATTTATGATTTTGGTACAGACTTCAGAAAGTTTAATCGCGCGGCTAAAGAAACTGTTGGTATTGCCGTACAAATTGCAAAGACAATGAAAATTGTACTTGATACGCCGTTACTCAATGAAGACGGCGAATTAAACGATTATGATACGCGCTATTTAATTGAAGATACACAAGATTTGCTTGACAGCGGAAAAATTTAAAAATCTTTCGTAGCCGTCACCTCCCATAAAAAAATTTCCTTCACTTAGATTAAGCGAAGGATTTTTTATTTTTCATTTCTTGACAAATGATATATAATGCAGAAAAATTTTTTTGGTGGTGAAAAATTTGCTGGAACTTTTAAAGCGTTCAATGAACTTTTTAGATGTGCTGATTTTAGTAGCGGCAGTGTATATGTTTTCGCACTTCGATTATTCTAACCTTTCCGCTATGAACATAGTTTACATTGTCGTCTTTGTTTTGTGGCTGATAATGTTGGTCGTCAGAATTTTTGTCGTTCATAAGAAAACGGGTAAGCAAAAATGACTAAGGCAATTTTTTTTGACATTGACGGCACACTTTTAGCTAGCAACTCTGGAATGTTTTATCTTAGTGAAAGAGTTAAAACGGCGCTTCACCGTCTTAAAGACGCTGGGCATTACATTTTCATTGCGACGGGCAGACCGTATCCATTTTTGCAGGAAGAAATTTTAAATTTCGGCTTTGATGGCTTTGTCATTCTCAACGGCGCGGTCGTCATTGTCGACGGTAAAATTATTTTTCAGCGTTCCCTTGATAAATCTGCCGTGAAAAAAATTTGTGAGTACGCCGAATCTGAAAATATTGAATATATTTTGGAAGGGCATCCGCAAATTTATTTTCGGCGTGACGCTAAAGCTGTTGAAAAATTTTTTGAAAAAATTCGTGTCGACTATTCAAACTTCGTCCGCGATTTTAACCTTGACGACGTGGAAACTTTCAAGATTGAATGTTTAACTTTTCGCAAAGACGTTGAAACGCTGGATAAAGTTTATAAAAAAATTTTGGCGACGCCTGGCTTTACTGGCTGGTCAGATCCATTCCGCTTTAAAAGTTTGGAAGTGTCGGCAGTCAACGTCACGAAAGCTGAAGGCGTCCTGCGCGTACTTAAACACATTGGCGTTGACGTGAAAAATTCTTACGCATTCGGCGACGGCTACAACGATATTGAAATGATTAGCCGCGTGGGAACTGGGATTGCGATTGATACAGCAAGTGACGAATTGAAACGGTGCGCAAAATTTGTTGTGCCGAGCGCCATAAATGACGGCGTTGCAGTTGGCATAGAAAAATATATTTTAGCTGGTATCTAGGTCGTGTTGAATAATTTTAAATTTTTTTATAAATTACTTTTCTTTTGGCGCAAATTTAGTTAGTAGTCAGTAGTGAGTAGTTAGTAGTTTAAAATGTTCGCCGCGTCCAACTCCACAGGGCGCTGAAATGCCGCTTAATTACCGTGATTTTTTTAATTTGAATTTTTCACGTAGTTATTCAACTCCAACTCGTAGCTTGTAGGAAAAATTTTTCTGCGCTAAAAATCAAAATATTTTTTTCGGTACTCTTCCAAATTTTTTACATTGCGTGATTGTTCGCCAATCTCTTCCCATAAACTGCCGTCATTGGACAGCGGATTCATACTAGTTAAAATATAATAATCGCTGTCGCAGATAAATAATTTGCCGTGCGAACTAATTTTGTTTGTATGGAAATTGCTGAACTGTTCAAAGTCATCTTTCAACTTTTTTATAAGTTCTTCGGTAGTTTGATTTCTATCGCTTGCAGAGTTATTCGACACGTTGCTATTTTCAATGCCATAAGCAATTTTTATCACGACGCCTTTTTCTAACAGCTTAAGAATTTTTTTGCGAAGTTTTTTATTACAAATTTTCCACGTCACCCAAGGGGACATTATGTCGACTTCCTTTTTAGCATTTTCCAGCGTCCTAACTAAAAGATTGTGCAGTTCGCCATTGCTAAAAATTTTATTTTTGTTACGTTCATTTTCAGATTCCAAGCGAAAAATGTACTCATCTTTTTGATGAAGGCGTTCAGTTAAAATTTCAATTTGCCGTTGCGTTTCCGTAGTAACAGCGGATATTGCGGCGGCTTTTTCAGTTTCAATGGTAAATTTTTTTTCAGCAAGGATTTTTTCATTATTGGACAAAATTTTTTCAAGTTCAACTTTGCGGCGTGAACATTCTGATTCAATCGCCTGAATTTTTTCCTTCTGTAAATCGGATAAATTTTGACGAATCGCATTAATTTTTTCTTCGTACGAATTCCTTTGACAAACTAGGTCTTCTTTCAACTTTGCCAGTTCATCTTCAGTAGCGCGTTGAACTTCCAACTTTGTTTTATCGAGCAACGCTTCATAATCTTGGCGTACCTTTTCAGTTTCATCAAAAATTTCTTGCGTTTCATCAAAGCGAATCAGTGAAAAAGAAAATCTCATGGCTACGTAGAAAAGCAAAAAAAATATTGCAACTTCGCGGATATAGTAAATGATGACGCCAAGCAACGCGGCTAAAATTAACCAGTGATATTGAACTTTCCATTCTAAATTTTTTCGCACGGACGCTAAATAAATTGTGAACGCCGCCGAAAGTACAAATATCAGCGCCGATAAAGTTAAATTGTCGCTAAAAAAAATTAGCAGTCCCGCCGTTATGCAGACTATTGAAAGGTCAGTCAGTTCGTAGCGCCAATCAGTTTTGTTTTCAAAATTCAAAGTCCTGCACCTTCCACGCCTTAATTTCTAATTCGCCTTTGTAAACGTCAATTTCGCCTTTCAAATAAATTATCGCCCCTGTATCGCGACTTTGCAGAAGTACATCTTTTCTGCCAGCATTATCGGAATTAGTTTTGGCAAAGAGGACGCCTTTAATTGTCGAATCATTTTGAGGGTCTTTCAATTCAAAGAAAACATTGCCTTTGCCTTCGTTGAGACTTTGAACAATGCCGCGCGTTGAAATAGTTTTGCCTAAGAGTTCCTGATATTCAGTTGTTATTTCGTGAACTTCAAAAAAAGATTTCGTGACACTTTTATTTTGGACAACGTCATTTTCTACAGGCGGCGTAGTAGGTTGTACTGAATTGGAAGTACCCGAGCTAGAACCTAACGTATAAGCGCCAACTGCAACTATAATGACTAGGATAAACAATCCTAAAATTTTAAAGTTCACAAAAATTCTCCCCCTTATAATTAATTAGGAATGCGTAATGCGTAATGAAAACTACTCACTACTCACTACTCACTACAAAAATTATTTCAATTATAGTTTAAATTGTCAAGTACTTAAAAAATTAATTCCCAACATTTTATTTTAAATTTCATTCAAGCTACTTTCCAACAAAATTAAAATGTTGTATAATTTTCAAATGATTTTCAGTAACATTAATTTTGTACAACTATGAAGGAGTGGTCGAATGAGGAAAACTTTTTTATTGCCGCTAATCCTCCTTATATTTTTATTAAGCGGCTGTGGCTCATCGTCGGGAAAAAATTCTGCGGACGTTGAGCAAAAACCTTCGTCAAGCAACGTCGAGACAAGCGTTGCAAATTTTAAATCTGACTTGAAAATTACCATGCTAAACGTCGGGCAGGGCGATTCTTTCTTGATTCAAACTTCGACGCAAAATATTTTGATTGATACTTCAGATAAAGACGAACGCCAAAAGCTTGAATATGAACTTAATAAAGCTGGCGTTACCGTCTTTGACAAAATTATTTTAACGCATCCACACGCTGACCATATTGGCGGAATTGAATTACTTCTCACAGATAGCAAGTACACCGTCAAGGAAGTTTTCGACAATGGCATTGCGTCAACGTCAAGACTTTACATTAACTATATGAAATCGCTGAAGGATCGCGGCATTAAACACAGTACGCTGACTGCTGGCGACGTTGTAGACTTTGGCGGCGATGTGAAATTTGAAGTTCTCTACCCGCCGAAAGATTTAGTCAACTCTGTTAATGACGGCAACCAAAAAACTGATCCTAATAATGAATCAATCGTTGGACGCCTTCATTACAAAGATTTTACTATGATGTTCACAGGCGACGCCGAATTGAAAGTTGAAAGTGAAATTTGGGCTGACAATGACGAAAAAAAGTTGAAAAGTAAAATCTTGAAAGCTGGTCATCATGGCAGTCGTACTTCATCATCTGAAAACTTTGTGCGCGTCGTCAATCCTGAATGCGTCTTAATTTCAGCTGGTGAACCTGGCATACGTGGCGGAAATACGTATGGGCATCCTCACGTTGAATCTTTGCAAAATTACTTGGACGCTGATATTGATAGCCAAAATATTTTGTGGTCGTGGAAAAATGGTACAGTCACCATTGAGACTGACGGCAAAAATTTTTCAGTCACGCCTGAAAAAAAGGAGGACTGGGTACAAGCATGGATAGACAACAAGAAAAAATAAATCTCGATGAACTTCGTGAAAATAATTTAGACGCTGAAAATATTTCTGACGAATCAAATTCCAATAAATCAAATTCCGACGAAAAAGTTTTCAGCGTTTATCTTGACAGAATCGAAGAACTTGAAGACGGTACGGCAGATGCAGTACTGTTGCTTGACGACGATGAAGACGATTATTCCGCGCAGATTGTCATTCCCGCTAGTTGCTTGCCTGACGACGTAAGCGACGGCGATTATTTGACGATTAAAATTTCTTACGACGAAGCTAAAACTAAAGCCGCCTTTGAAACTGCGCGGCAACTTTTAAATGACCTTTAACCTACAAGCTAATTCCTAAAAGCTAAAAGCTAACACGGAGTGATGATATGATTAAAAAAATCTTTGGATTATTTACCCTAATATTGACCTTAAGCTTAACCCTTTTTTCTACGGCGGAGGCGGCGAAACCTCAAGCCGAATTGTTAAACATCGTTGCGTACAATTTGGACAGAGAAACCGTAAGAATTCAAATTGATTATCGCGGCAGACTTAGTGACAGTGATATTAACTTGAACGCGGCAGGCGATATGATGACCCTTTCCATGAATAACACTTCGCCTGGTCGTATTAATAAAATTATTAGGAGGAACATTCAAGCTAAAAATATTATTGAAAACGTTTCTATTGACTACGACGACGCGCAGACAAAAATTAACTTCGCAATGATGATTGACTTTGAAGTTGACGGCTACACCGCGTCAATGAAGGCTGACAACTTCGGAAAAAGTTTTTCACAGGTTATAATTGACGTTGTGAAGAATAAAAAGACGCGCAGTCCATACGCAGGAAATTTCAGCGGCGATTTAACTGGTCACGTTATAGTTTTGGACGCGGGACACGGCGGCTCTGATAGGGGCGCAGTTGGTCCTAGCGGCTTGACTGAAAAGGAAGTTACTTTAGCAGTTGCCTTGAAAACTGAAAGAATGTTGGCTGATGCTGGCGCTAACGTCGTAATGACGCGCAGAAGTGACGTTGACGTTGCGTCGCCAAATGCGTCGAATACCGAAGAACTTGGCGCACGTGTTGCCAAAGCTCCATATGACGCCGAAATTTTTATCAGCATTCACTGCAACGCCTTTTCCAATCCACAGTCTAACGGTATGGAAACTTTTTATTACTCCGCAAGTCCTGAAAGTTATAGACTTGCCGCGCTGTTGAATGATGAACTTTTGCGCTACGGCGGCTTAAATAATCGTGGCATTAAGTCCGCCAATTTCTACGTCATAAAACATTCTGCTTGCCCAGCGTCGTTGATTGAATTGGGTTTTATCACGAATTTTGAAGAAGAACGCCTTTTGGCTGATGACGAATACCAAGACCGTTTAGCGCAGGCGATAGTTGCCGCCATTAACCGATTTTTCTATGAATAACTTTAGAGGAGGATTTATATAACCTATGAAAAAAATTCTTTTATCGGTAATGACCGCAATTTTGCTTTTAACTGCAGGGTGTGAAAAAAATCCGCCGCAAAATGAACCGCCTGTTGACGATCCTAAAAAGCCCGCCGTTACGACGCCTGTTGAAAATCCTGACAAGAAAAACGAAACGCCGACTAAAGTTGAAAAGCCAACGCCTGACAATGGAGTTAAATCAATGCAAGTTACAGTTTATTATCCCGACCAAGCTGGCATGAGCCTTATACCTGTTAAACGCGAAATTACGATTGATAACGATAGCCAAAAATATCTTGCGGCTGTAAATTGTCTTATGGATACGCCAGCTGAAGAAGATTTGACAAAAATTTTTCCTAAGGGCGCAAAAATTAAAAGTATCACGCTTAAAGGCGATATTGCCGTTGTGGATTTAGACGGCGGCATTACGAAAAATTTTGTAGGCGGCTCGACTGGCGAAGAATTTTTAATTAATTCAGTTGTCGACACTTTGACGGAGTTTGACGAAGTCCAGCGCGTACAGTTTTTGATTGACGGTCAGGAAGTTGAAACGCTTGCAGGACATATGGATTTAAGCGAACCGCTGAAAAGGAATTAAGAATTTAGAATTATGAATTATGAATTAATTGCTAAAAGCTAAATGGAAGTGATTTAATGAGTAAAATTTTGGTGGCGTACTTTTCGGCAAGCGGCGTTACTGCGAAAGTTGCCCACAATTTGGCAGATGCGCTGAAGGCAGATATTTCCGAAATTAAACCTGCCGTACCGTATGACCGCGCAGATTTAGACTGGAATAACAGTAAGTCGCGCAGTTCGATTGAAATGAATGATGTTAATTGCCGTCCTGAAATTGCAAAGAAAATTGACGTTGCCCCATACGACAAAATTTTTGTAGGCTTTCCAATTTGGTGGTACACCGCGCCGCGCATTATTAATACTTTTTTGGAAAGTGCAGACTTCACGGGCAAGAAAGTTTACCTTTTCGCAACGTCTGGCGGCAGTGGCTTAGGTACGACAGTCACCACTTTAAAAGTAATTTGTCCCGCGATTGTCGAAGGCAAAATGTTAAATCGCAGTACTGTTAATGAAATGCAAAATTGGATAAAAAATTTGGGCTAATAAATTTTTAGTCAGTTTGACCGCGCAGGTTTCAACGTAAATTACGTGCTAATCAGCGCGGTTTTTATTTTGACTAGGTAGCGTTGAATAAATAAGCAGGAAAAATTTCAAGAGAAAAATTAAGGTAGTGAGCGGCATTTCCCAGCGCCGCTGTAACGTTGGAGTACCGCAACAAATAGGACGCGGCGTATTGTTGGAATTACTGAAAAGTATTCGTGGGCGCACAAATGCCGCAATGTTTTCTTTTTGCTACTTTTTCTTTTGCGCCAAAAGAAAAAGTAGTTTATAAAAAATAAAAAATTCCACTTATTCAACATAATTAAATCATTTATCAAAAATTTTTGTGAAAGGAAATTAAAAATGAAGCCATTGAAATTGACAATGAAGGCGTTCGGTCCGTATGTAAACGGCGTCACGATTGATTTTAAAAATGGGCTAGCTGGTAGCAATTTTTTTCTGATACACGGTGCAACTGGTTCTGGCAAGACGACAATTTTAGACGCCATTTGCTACGCGCTTTACGGCAGATGTTCTGGCGAAAAACGTACTGGCGAAATGATGCGCTCTGAAAAAGCTGATGACAATGTACAAACTGTAGTTGACTTCACTTTCACGTTGAACAACAAAATTTATCGCGTCATTCGCTCTCCCAAGCATTTAAAAAAAAGTTCCTCCGTCGAAATTTACGAAGACGGCAAAATTATTCCTAATCTTAAAGGCAGTGACTTTTTCAAAAATTTGTTGCAGTTCAACGCCGACCAATTCCGCCAAGTTGTACTTTTGCCGCAAGGTGAATTTAGAAAATTTCTTATGGCAAATTCTGGCGAACGCGGCGAAATTCTCAACGTAATTTTCAGCGCCGATTTGTATAAAGCCGTCGAAGTTCAGCTGAAAGACAAAAAAGTTGATGCTGAAAGTAAGTATACCAATCTTGAAAATTTGCGCGAAAATTTTTTGAACGAAGCTAAAACTATCGGCAACGTTGACGACGACAACTTTAACGAAGATTCGCTTTACACGCTGATTAAAAGTTTCAAAGCTGATGTAGAAAAACTTAAAGCTGAAAGTGAACTGCTGGAAGTTAAAGTTCAAGATACCTCCGCGCAGTTGTCCAACGGAAAAACTTTGTACGCTGACTTTGAACATTTCGATAAAAGCGTTAAAGATTTGCAAGTCGCTAAAACGTCCCTTGCCAATGCTGAAAAAAAATTTGCCGCCGCGCAGATTGACTACAATGCCCATAAAGCTGAAGAGCCGCGCCGCCGTGAACTTGAACGCGTTATCGACGAACTTAAAAAAATTCAAGCCGCTATCGTCGACCTTCAAACCGCTAAGTCAAAATTGGCTGACGCTGAAAAATCTGAACGTGACGCGAAAAAAATTCTTGACGATTTAATTGAATGCAAGCCTTTGTACGAAAAACGTTTGAATGAATTGAACGCACAGATTGAAAAATTTGCTGGCGCTGACGTTAAATTTAAAGACGCTGAACAAAATTTGAAACGCGCTAAAGATTTTCAATCGCAGACGGCTGAACTTGAACGGCTGAAAAAAGAATTGACTGCGGCTGAACGTCGACGTGCTACGGCGAATAAAAATTTTGACGACACGCAGTCAAAGATTAATCGTTTAATTGCGTTGCAAAAACTTGCCGCCGCCGCTAAACTTGCCGCTACGTTGCAGGACGGCGAACCTTGCCCAGTTTGCGGCTCAACTGTCCACCCGCACCTTGCCGTTAGTGATGAAATTATTCCGACTGACGAAGAAATTGCGCATAATGAAAAAATTTTGAACCGTCGACAACTTGAAAAAGATTCTGCAGTTCAAGCCGTAGCAAAAATTACTGGCAACATTGAAACAATTAGCGACGCGCTGAAAAAGTTCGACAAAGATTTAAATTTGGATGACGCGCAAAAAATTTTTGA
>JAFSUE010000001.1 GCA_017445435.1 Selenomonadaceae bacterium
ACCTAAAATCGCGTCAAGTTTATTCGTCGTGTGGTTCATTATGTACGTTTTGACGAAGGTTAAAAGCGATTGCATGAAGAAAAAAACTATCATGCTTGTACCTATAACCGTTAGCGTAGAATAGCCACTGTTGCCGATAACTTTATCGATGATAACCTGCGTGATAAGCGGCATTGCAATTCCCATTAACTGCAGGAACAGTGACGAAGTTAAAACTTCGCCAAGCGGCTTTTTGTAGTGACCGATAACTTTTAAAAACCAGTCGACGTTAAATCTTTTCTTAAAGTACGTCCAGCTAAAGGCGGCTGAAAAAATTAAAAGTTCGTTCGACCAACTTTCAAGAAAATCTTTAATCGGTAAAGCGATAGGTTTATTTTGTCTAGGATCAATGATTAGCAAAACTTCATCGTTAGCGCTACCGATTGCAATATACGCGCCGTCATTCATTTTTGCAACGGCGGGATATTCAATTTCGCGCAGTTCGTCAACAGTCGGGCGAATCATCGTACTTTTGACGTTGTACTTTTTAGCAATTTTTTTTAGCTTTTCCCAATCAGCCTTATCATCAGTCAAAGGATTTTCTTTAAAAACTTTTTCTAAATCTTTTACGCCATAATGTTGAAGAATCTTTATGATTGAAATAACTCCCGTGCGGTTAGCCGCTGGCGAGGATTGATTTTCAGGCATATGTCAATGAGATACTCCTTCCTTTTTAATTTGATGTATTGACTTTGAACAAAATTTTTATCGTAATTTTTATTCAAATGCCTAAACATCTATTTGACAAACTTAAAAATGCCGCCGTCAAATGAAAAAGACAGCGGCACTGTTCAGATTTTCCAATAGACAAAGGAAAGCGAGACAAACTCAACAGAAAAATTCCGTTCAAAAATCAATTTGCACGCTAAAGAAATGTCCTGCAAAAATTAACGGAATTTACGCTTGCGAGCCGCCTCGGATTTCTTTTTACGGCGGACACTTGGTTTTTCGTAATGTTCACGTTTTCTGACTTCGGCGAGCGTTCCAGCTCTTTGACAGGTTCGCTTAAAGCGACGGAGAGCACTGTCTATGGATTCGTTTTTCCCTACTTTGACTTCATTAGCCACGGCTATCTTCCCTCCCTCCGCTTAAAAACTTAGCTGTCGCATACGGCGATATTTTATCACTTCATTTCTTTATCGTCAACTTTACCGTCAAAAAATGTTTTTTGTTAGCTTTTAGGAATTTTGATGAACTTCTTTTCTTTTGGCGCAAAAGAAAACATTACGGCACTTTGTTTAATTAAGAATTAGGAATTAAGAATTAATTCTACATTTTTCATTCTTAATTCTTAATTCCGCGTAGCGGTGCGGCGCTGGAAAATGCCGCTCATTATCTTAGTTTTTAATTCTTAATAAAAAAATTCCCCGACCAAATTTTTGGAATGGGGGAAAATTTTTTTTAGCTTATAAACTTTTATTCGACGCGCAGATAAGTTTTTAAAACGTAACCTCTGACGCCGCGATACTGTACGCAGTAAAATTCGTCTGTTTCATAGTAAGGATAAACGCTGACACGTTCGCCAAGCGGAATTTGCATAAGTTCAGCGGCATTAACTGACGGCGCGTCCCTCAACGTGATTGAAATTCTGCAGTTGACAACTACGCCAGATATTCCAGCAACGCCGCTGCGGTCTGCTGAAAGATATTCCGCCAGCGCGTAACCAATCAAACCGTCATAATTTATTTTGTAAAAGCCATTGCCAGCGTTTTCGATAAATCCAACGGCTTGACCAAGTGGAATTTGTGCAAGTTCATTCGCATAAACCGACGGCGCGTCCCTCAACGTGATTGACTGGTTGCACTCTACAACGTACATTGTCGAAACAATTCTATTGTTTGCAAGCGCGGTTGAAGTTATCAATAACGCGCAAATTGTCAACGCGATTAAAAATATTTTCTTCATAGCTTTATTTCAGTGTGACAAGATTTTTGCCAGTCATTTCAGCAGGAATTTCCATACCCGCCAAAGTCAACAGCGTAGGTGCAACGTCACAAAGTGCGCCTTCCTCAACTTTTGCAACTCTATCTGATACAACGATAATCGGTACAGGATTTGTCGTGTGCGCAGTGAACGGCTCTTTCAATTTGTAATCGAACATTTGATCCGCGTTGCCGTGATCCGCGATGATGACAACTTCGCCGCCAACTTTCTTCATACATTCGACGAAAATTCCAACGCATACGTCAACCGTTTCAACCGCCTTGACTGCCGCTTTCATAACGCCCGTGTGTCCAACCATATCGCCATTAGCAAAATTCAAAATGATGAAGTCATATTTTTCAGAGAGAATCGCCTCAACAACTTTCAACGTGACGGTAGGAGCGCTCATTTCAGGCTTGAGGTCGTAAGTTGCAACTTTCGGCGAAGGAACTAAAATTCTATCTTCGCCATTGTACGGTTCCTCAACGCCGCCATTAAAGAAGAATGTAACGTGCGCGTATTTTTCCGTTTCAGCAATACGAAGTTGAGTTAAGCCAGCCTTGCTAATCGTTTCGCCGAGACCGTTTGAAACACTTTCAGGCGGGTATGCAACTTCGACGTTAAGTCCTTCTTCGTACTGCGTCATTGTGACGTAAGGAACGCTTACAAGTTCTTCAACGCGCGGGAAACCGTCAAAAGTTTTATCGGTAAAAGCGTGCGTCAATTCACGTGCGCGGTCAGGACGGAAGTTGAAGAAAATAATTCCGTCTTCCTTTTTAACGCCGCCGTAATCGCCAACTACAACAGGAATGACAAATTCATCAGTAACTTTGTTATCGTAAGAATCTTTAATCGCAGTAGCTGAATCAGCTTTTTTCGGCGCGTCAGCTTTAGCAATGGCATCATACGCTTTTTGTACGCGATCCCAGCGTTTATCGCGATCCATTGCGTAGTAACGCCCAGAAATTGTAGCGATTTGTCCAATGCCAATTTCTTTAATTTTTTCTTCAAGCGTTGCAAGATATTCAGCAGCTGAACTTGGCGGAACGTCGCGCCCGTCTAAAAATGCGTGAACGTAAACTTTTTTAACGCCTTTATCCTTCGCCATTTTCAATAAGCCGTAAAGGTGGTCAGTGTGACTGTGAACGCCGCCAGGTGAAAGTAAGCCGAAAAGATGAAGTGCGCCGCCACTTGCTACAACTTTATCAGTGACGCCGACAAGTGCTTTGTTCGTGAAAAATTCGCCGTCACGAATTGCCTTTGTAATTTTAGTAAGTGGCTGATAAATAATTCTGCCCGCGCCAATGTTCATATGCCCAACTTCGGAGTTACCCATTTGCCCGTCAGGAAGTCCGACGTATTCGCCAGACGCTTGCAATTTCGCGTTTGGATATTTTTTTGTAAGTTCGTCAAGAACAGGAGTATTGCCAACTTGAATTGCGTTGTACTTATCGGTAACGTCGCCGATACCCCAACCGTCCATAATGATTAAACAAATAGGTGCGTGTTTAATTGTTGCCATGCGATACACTCTCCTTAAACTATGCTAAAAATTTTCTATTCGGTAATTTCAATTTGATTTCCTTCAAAATCTACGATACAACTTTCATAATAACCGTCGCCAGTTGTTCGAGGGTTACTCACAATTTCATAACCGTCATTTTTTAATTGCGCCGTTAATTCATTAACTTTTTCTTTACTGCCGACGCTGAAGGCAATGTGAATAAATCCAGTTCGTGTAAGCGATTTTTTATCGTCGACCATATCGGCTTTATTCATAATTTCCAAACGCGTTTCACCGTCAAAAGTCAAGAAGTACGACTTAAATTGTTTTGTATGGTTATGATAAAGCGAATTTGATGTTGCGCCAAAATATTTAACAAAAAAATCACGACAATTTTCCAAATCGTTTACATACATTGCAACGTGTTCAAGTTTCATTGTCGCCACTTCCAATTTTTACATTCCCAAAACGCGCTTGTCACTGATGTAATAATGTGCGTCACGTCCTTTAACCAGCCATGTACCATTTTTCTTTTGGTAAATATCTTCGCAGTAAATGTAATGGTCAGTTATCATTTCTTTTCCATTTTCTTCCGTGACGTGAACTGCGCGGCAAAATAAAAGTCCAGTCGCCGTGTCCTTCGCAAGAAAATCTATGACGTGTTGCCCATTGATATAGTGAACGCGTTTAATCATAGACATAAAATTTTTTATAGATTTTTCATAGTTCAAAATTCCTGCAACGTCCAAAAGTTGCTCTTCGCCGATATAAATTCGGAATTGAACGTCGCGGGTAAAAAATTTTTTCTGTTCGGCGGCGTTACCTTCAAGATTAGAAATTTTTCCGACAAGCCGCTGAATTTCTAAAGTATCAATAACATTTTCTTGGGTCATAAAATCACCTTGAAAAATTTATTCGTAGTACATACCATTTACGCGGTACGACCAGCCGAGCTGATTCATACAAAATTCAAAAATTTTATTGGGATGCGTGACAACTGTTGTGTGCGTACCGTCCATAGTACTTGTTTCGTAACGCCACATACCGCCTCGATATTGGCTGAACTTCCAAATTATAACTTGAAGTAATTGTCCGTTACGAACTTTCTTTACAGAGACGGAAAAATAATTTCGGCTATCGTTGCCGATAATCGTATCGTCCATAACGTAAATTTCCGTTCCTTCACTATCCCAACGCTCTACCCAAACATCTTTTGCCGCGCAGGTTGCCGCCGAAAAAATTAGCGTCATCATCAACGTTGTAGTCAAAATAATTTTTTTCATAGCCACTCCCCGCTAAACAAACTTCAAATTAAATTCTTAGTAATAGTTGCCACCGTCGACGCGGTACGACCAGCCAAGCTGATTCATACAAAATTCAAAAATTCCATTTGGCGCGGGTAAAATTTTATCTTTCACGCCATTTTTTTCAACCGTCGAATAATGCCACGAATCATTTTTATGCTTGCTGAATTTCCAATTAATAATTTTGTCTAACTTACCCTTTTTAACGTACTTGACGGAGATGGAAAAATAATCTGCATTAGCGCCCGCGTTAATCGTGTCTTCAATGACGTACAAGTCAACGTTGCCTTTGTTCAGATGATCTACCCAAACATCAGCCGCCGCGCAGGTTGTCGCCGAAAAAATTATCGTCGCTGAAAGTAGCAAACTGAAAATAAATTTTAAATTACGCATTGTCATTCACAACTGCATTAAGTGAAAACCGCCAACCTAGCAACTAGTGACTAGCAATTAGTAACTAGAAACTAAATTGGCGGCTAAACTTAACGCTACGACGTATTTATTTCAAAAGTACGGCGATAACCATTACGGCAATTCCTACGATTACTGCTATTGACATATTGCGTGAGTGTTTGCCCATATCTCCAATGGATTGTCGAATTTCGCGCATATCATTATCGTGTTTCTCACGAAACTCCCGCATATCAGCATCTTGTCTTTTACGCGCTGTGCGGCTTTCCTCAATAAACATATCCAGTTTTGTACTCACAGTGTTGATTTGCTGTTCAAGAGTTGGAATTTTACTTTCAAGCTTATCAACTCTTTGTTCTAAGTCTGCCATAGTTATCACCACCTTTCAAAAAATTTTTGTCTAAAAAATTCTTAGAAATTTACAATCGCGCTGAAATCTTGAGCCTTGAGGGACGCGCCGCCGACTAATGCACCGTCAACGTTAGGTTGTTTCATAAGGTCTTTAATCGTCGCAGGCTTGACACTGCCGCCGTATTGAATACGAATTGCATCTGCCGCCTCTTGACCGAATTTCGCCGCAACACATTCACGAATAGCCTTGCAAACTTCTTCAGCCTGTTCAAATGTCGCAGTTTTGCCCGTGCCAATCGCCCAAATAGGTTCGTAAGCAATGACTAACTTTTTAACTTCTTTCGGTTCAAAACCTTCAAGCGCCGCCGCAACTTGTTTTGTAACGTGGTCAATGTACGTTCCAGCCTCGCGAATTTCAAGGGATTCACCACAGCAAATAATTGGCGTAATGCCAGCATTGAAAGCGGCTTTAGCGCGTTTGTTGACGCCTTCATCAGTTTCGCCGAAATAGTCGCGGCGTTCACTGTGACCAAGTACGACGTAGTCAACGCCGATTTCATTCAACATACCAGTGGAAATTTCGCCAGTGTAAGCGCCTTTAGCTTCCCAGTGAACATTTTGAGCGCCAACGTGAATATTCGTACCTTTAACAGCTTTAGCAATAGCGGCAAGTGCAGTAGCAGTTGGGCATACGACGACGCGGCAAGGAGGATTCTTTACAAGCGGGATTAACTCTTCAACAAGCGCCGTACCTTCCTTAATGGTGTTGTTCATCTTCCAGTTGCCAGCGATGATTGGAGTACGTCCAACGCCGTCAATAGCATCAATGCCAGGAAGTACTTTACCTTCAAGGTATTCAAGCGTTGCGCCGCCGCCAGTTGAGATGTGAGAAATTTTCTTATCAAGCCCAGTTTTCTTTAACGCCGCAATGGAGTCGCCGCCGCCAACGATTGAGATAGCGCCTTTTTCCGTAGCATCTGCAACAGCTTTAGCAACTGCAAGCGTACCTTTTGCGAAGTTGTCAAATTCAAATACGCCCATCGGTCCATTCCAAATAATTGTTTTTGCACCTTCAAGCGCCTTGACGTATTCTTCAGAAGTCTTTTCGCCGCTGTCAAGTCCCATCCAATCAGCAGGACACTGATCAACAGGAACAGTTTTAAATTCAGCGTCAGCCGCAAATTTATTTGCAACTACAAGGTCAACAGGCAGAACGACTTTAACGCCTTTCTTTTCAGCTTTTTCAAGCAATTCTTTAGCAAGTTCAACTTTATCAGCTTCAAGCAGGGAAGTACCGACTTCATAACCTTTAGCCTTGTCGAAGGTGTGAGCCATACCGCCGCCAATAATGATTGTGTCAACTTTATCAATCATATTGTTGATGACGCCGATTTTATCAGAAACTTTTGCGCCGCCGATAATTCCGACGAATGGACGTGCAGGATTTTCAAGTGTCTTGCCGATGTAGTTAATTTCTTTTTCCATAAGGAAACCAGACGCCGTTTCAAGGAAATGGGTTATACCGACGTTTGAGGCATGCGCACGGTGAGCCATACCGAAAGCGTCATTGACGGCAATGTCAGCAAGCGCGGCAAGTTTTTTCGCGAAGGCAGGTTTATTTTTCTTTTCTTCTTTATGGTAACGAAGATTTTCAAGAAGGAGAATTTCGCCAGGTTGCAGAGCGGCGGCAGCTTTTTCAGCAGGTTCACCAATGCAATCTTCCGCCCATTTTACTTCTTTGCCCAAAATTTCGCCGAGTTTTTTAGCAATAGGCTTTGTGGAGAATTTGGGTTCACGAGCTTCAGTAGGTCTGCCGAGATGGCAACCGATAATGATAGCGGCGCCCTGTTCAAGCAAGTATTTGAGAGTATCAAGAGTAGCATCAATACGCTTTGTATTGGTAATGTTAAGGTTTTCGTCCATAGGAACGTTATAGTCGACGCGAAGGAAAACTTTTTTACCTTTCAAGTTAATGTCGCGAATATTTTTCTTATCCATCAAAAAACCTCCCTAGATTAGCTATAAGCTTAGAACAATAACCACTAACTTTTCATAAGAACTAAAAATTCTTAATTCTACATTCTTAATTCTTAATTAAAAAAGCGGTTCGGTCCAACATTTACGAAGAACCGGACCGCGAAAATTATCAAAAGTTTTTCACGTTAGCCTGTAGAGACCTGCAAGCTTAAATTACTTCAATTCAGCAAAGTATTTAATGGTGCGAACCATCTGGCTGGTGTAGCTGTTTTCATTGTCATACCAAGAAACAACTTGAACGAGCGTATTGCCATCGCCAATCGGGCTAACCATTGTTTGGGTTGCGTCGAAGAGTGAACCGTATCTCATGCCGATAATGTCGCTGGAAACGATTTGTTCTTCATTGTAGCCGAAGGATTCATTAGCCGCCGCTTTCATAGCTTCATTAATTTGTTCAACGGTGACTTCGCCTTTGACAACTGCAAACAGAAGAGTGGTTGAGCCAGTAGGAGTAGGAACGCGTTGTGCTGCGCCGATCAGTTTGCCTTTGAGTTCAGGAATAACAAGACCGATAGCTTTTGCAGCGCCAGTGCTGTTAGGAACAATGTTGCAAGCGCCTGCACGAGCACGACGGAGATCGCCTTTACGCTGTGGACCATCAAGGATCATTTGGTCGCCAGTGTATGCGTGAATTGTCGCCATAATGCCGCTTTGAATCGGAGCAAGATTATGAAGAGCTTGTGTCATAGGTGCCAAGCAGTTAGTAGTACAAGATGCTGCTGAAAGGACTTTCACGTCAGGAGTAAGAGTCTTATGGTTGACGTTGTAAACGATTGTCGGGAGGTCATTGCCTGCAGGTGCAGAAATAACGACTTTCTTTGCGCCGCCTGCCAAATGAGCTTCAGCTTTTGCTTTGCTGGTATAAAAACCTGTGCATTCGAGAACGACATCAACGTCATGTTTGCCCCACGGAATTTCCGCAGCATTCGGGATTTTGTAAATAATAATTTTTTTGCCGTCAACGACGATGTAGTTATCTTCGCCTTCGCCGTCATGGGATTCTACAGTATGAAGACCTTCACCAATTTTGCCCATGTAGCCGCCCTGTGCGGTATCATATTTGAGAAGGTGTGCAAGCATCTTCGGGCTAGTAAGATCGTTGATAGCGACAACTTCGTAGCCTTCTGCAGCGAACATTTGACGGAATGCGAGGCGACCGATACGACCGAATCCATTGATAGCAACTTTAACAGCCATTTAAAAAAACCTCCCTAACTCTTATGAAAAAATCTTGGATTATTAACCCTTAAGCTTTGGTAATGTTACAACAATTCTGAATCAGTGTCAATAAAATTTTCGGAACATTTTCAAATTCATAGAAATTTCATAAATTAGCAATGGTAATACCTTCAACATCAATCGACGAAAAATTTTATCGAAGGTTATCGAAAATTTTTTCAGAAATATTGTTGATTAATTTTAATTTTTATTGAAGTTTTTAAATTTTTTAATTTTTTAAATCTACTTTTTCTTTTGACGCAAATTTAGTTAGTAGTTAGTAGTCAGTAGTTAGTAGTTAGTAAGTTAAACGTTACGCCGCGTCCAACTCCGCAGGGCGCTGAAATGCCGCGAAAGTACCATTATTTTTTAGTTAATATTTTTACTTAGTTATTCAACTCCACCTAGTGAACACTATCCAGAAATTTTTTCAATAATTTTTGTCGTCGACTTGCCTTCAACAAGTTGTACGAGTTCAATTTGTCCGCCGTACGCTTGAACAATTTTTGCTTCGGGCAACGTCTCAAGCGTATAGTCGCCGCCCTTTACGTAAATATCGGGCTGAAGTTCCGCGATAAGATTTTCCGCCGTATCTTCGCC
>JAFSUE010000344.1 GCA_017445435.1 Selenomonadaceae bacterium
AAAATAAATAAACACTCTCCAAGTGATGAATCATTTGGAAAGTGTTTTACTTTACAAAAAATATCCTACTAACTACAAACTACTAACTACTAACTACTGACTACTCACTACTTACTAAATGTTTTCGCGAATGAGTTTGAACAGCTTAGAATCAGCGGCAAGCCCAGTATAATTTGTAATAGCGGCGTCGATACCGTTAGCCTTGATGTAATTTTGAATTTCGACTGCTTCCGCGTCACCTTCAAAATCAAATGCAAAGGCGGCGGCGGCAACTTTAGCCAAATTTACAGGATTTTTGCCGCGTTCAATCAGTTGACTTGCAGGGGAAATTAATCTGTCCTTCGGTGAAAGTTTACGTTTGGGACCGCGTGCAACTCTCGTGACTTCATCTGACAAATAAGGATTGGCAAAACGTTTTTCAGCCGTTTCAACGTATGCTTTATGAACTGCCGCGTCAAAGCCGTATTTATCAATCAGCAATTCAGACGTTTCAGCCCAAACGCCACGCGCCGCCTTCAAAACTTCTTCGTCTTTCATAGCCGTTGAAATATCTTGAATGCCGCGTTTGTAGGCAAGATAAGCAATCGACGCGTGACCAGTATTGACAGTGAAAAGCTTGCGTTCAATGTACGCGTTGAGGTCGTCAACCAGCGTCATACCTTTAATTTCAGGAAGTTCACCGACAACGCCTTTTGAATCAACGTCCCATTCCGCGTAAGCCTCAACTTTAACTAAAAGTTTTTCATCATTTTTCTGCGCGGGAACAATTCTATCAACTGCGGCGTCAGGGAAACCGATTAACTTTGCAACTTCGTCTTTCACGTCGTCACTAAGATTTTCATAGACGAAATTTTTCAGAACGGTTGAACCGCCGACCATATTTTCACAGGCGATAATATTCAGCGGCTTTTTATTCGTTGCAAGGCGTTTAGTCAAGCCTTTAGCAATATTCGGCGCGATGAATTTTAAAATGTTCGGACCTATCGCCGTTGTGACAATATCCGCGTCGACAAAAGCATCAAGTAATGCGTCAAGATTTTCATTGCTGTTAATCGCGCTGACGTTATCGACTTGAATTTTATCATCTTCGCCGAAAATTTGAACGTTGTACTTGCCGAGTTCATTAATATCGTTGACAAGCGGTGCGGCAACGTCAACAAATGTTACGTGATAGCCTGCTTTCGACAAGAGCAAGCCGATAAAGCCGCGTCCAATGTTTCCTGCGCCGAAGTGTAAAGCTTTCATCATAAAAATTCCCCCTAAAAAAAATTTTCCTTGAAAGGAAGTATATCAATGTCGAATCAAAATAATAATGAAAATAATAATGAAAATAATAATGAAAATAATGAAGATGAAAGGGCGATTATTGCATTGGGAAAGATTTTTAAAATTTTTGCTTTAATCGCCACAATTTTTGTAATCGCCCTTTTAATCTACATTGCATTTCATTCAGAGAAAAGCGCCGAATCTATTTTTAATTACGCATTCCAAATTACGCATTACGCATTAAATTTTATCCTTTAGTGAACATATCGAAGAGGACTTGCGGGTCTTTCGTCTTGTACGCCTTGTCTAAATCTTCATCGGAATAATCCATTGTAATTGTAGCCAAGTTTTGAATGATGACAAGATGATCATCACCCTTGCCAGCAATACCAACGATTAAGTGTGCAACGTTACCGTCCGCAAATTCTACGCCGTTAGGATACTGCATTACAACAATTCCTGTTTTCTTGACGTGTTGCTTGACAGCATTTTCACCGTGAGGAATTGCAATGCCCTTGCCGATGTACGTTGAAATGTCACGTTCACGCGCCAGCATACCTTCAATGTACGGTTTGTCAACGTAGCCGCTCTTAAATAAAAGTTCGCCAGCCGCTTGAATGGCTTCTTCCTTCGTGACGCTCTTTAAACCGACTTTAACATTTTCTTTCAGCAGGACGCCTTCCTTAAGTTGAGTTCCGCCAGATTCTTCTGCAACAGGTTCTGAAGTCGCAACGCCGCCGCCTTGTAAACGTTCGCTAATTACGTCGTAAACGTTATTCTGCGTGAAGTCTTTAACGAAAATGTGTTCAGCTTGTGGCGAGTCGTCAATAGCGCGTTGAGCAAGTTTTTCATGCGATACGACAATTTGCGCATCTTTAGGAATGTTACCAATAGCAAAATTTTTAACGGTAATGTTAGTGTAGCCGTCTTTATGTAACTTTTTGCGAAGAGCCGCCGCGCCAAGTGCCGAGCTACCCATACCAGCATCACAAGCATAAACGATAAATTTAATATCTTTACCAGCAACTTGCTTTTCGCCAGCTTGACCTTTAGACGCCGCTTTACGTGCCGCCATGTTAGCTTGAGCCGCCGCTAAACCGTCTTCAGCCTCTGCATCAGCTTTTGCCGACGCTTTAATAAATACAGATGAAATTGCAAAACTTACGCCAGCCGCAACTAAAATTGCCGCGATATTCGGTACGTAAGCGCCGGGCGCAGTCATTGCCATAATTGCGATAAATGAACCAGGAGCCGCAGGAGCTACTAAGCCGCCGTTTAACATTGTCAACGTGAAAACGCCGCTAATACCGCCCGCGATAACTGCCAAAATCAAAGTAGGTTTCATTAAGACGTAGGGGAAGTAAATTTCATGAATGCCGCCGAAGAAATGAATTATCAATGCGCCAGGTGCTGAACCTTTTGCACTGCCTACGCCGAATAAAGTATAGGCTAACAATACGCCCGTACCAGGTCCAGGGTTGGATTCAATCATGAAGAATACAGATTTTCCGACTTCCTGAACTTGTTGCATACCTAGAGGAGTGAAGACGCCGTGATTTATCGCATTGTTGAGGAACAAAATTTTTGCAGGCTCAACTAATATTGAAACTAATGGCAAAAGTCCTGCGTCGACGATACTGCCGACTGCACTTCCTAAGCCGCCAGTGATACTTTCGACGATTGGTCCAACAATGATGACTGCTAAGCAAGCAAGTACACCGCCGACTATACCTGCTGAAAAGTTGTTGACGAGCATTTCAAATCCGCCAGGAATTGAATCTTGAACCGCTTCGTCAAATTTTTTAATGCAGACGCCGCCTAAAGGTCCCATAATCATTGCGCCCATGAACATAGGAATATCCGTTGCAACGATAATTCCTGCCGTTGCGATAGCGCCTACAACGCCGCCGCGATGTTGATAAATGACTTCACCGCCAGTAAAGCCGATTAACAGCGGAAGTAACCATTTCGCCATTGGTCCTACCATTTCGCCGAGCGTTTCATTTGGTAACCAGCCTGCAGGTATGAATAGAGCCGTGATAAAGCCCCATGCAATGAACGCGCCAATATTCGGCATAACCATTGCGCTAAGGAAGCGTCCAAATTTTTGCATTGCCTCCTGCATATCATCCAACTTCCTTTAAAATGAAAATATAATTCCTTGCGCCGAATCACTAAAAAATTTAAAAATTCGCCGCGCTTAAACCGAATTGTAAATAAAATTGTCAGTGTATGCAAGTAGGATTATCAGCTATAAAAAATTTTTTTTTAGTGGTAAAAGATTTTTATAGAAATAGATTTTTAGGTGGTGTTGAATGAATAAATAGTAACTTCAAGGTAAAAAATTTATGGTACTTCGTAGCATTTCAGCGCCGTTATTTAATGCTTAATGCGTAATTCGTAATGCGTAATGAAAATTTATTTTGCGCCAAAAGAAAAAGTAGATTTAAAAAATTAAAAAAATTCCACTTAATCAACACGTCCTAAACAAAGTGTTGCAAAGTTTTCTTTTGCTTTTTTTCTTTTCAAAAAGAAAAAGTAGTTCATAAAAAAAATTAAATTACTCAACAAAATCTAAAGAAAGATTTTTAGGCACGAAAAAAGCCCCGTCGTAAACGGAGCTTTTTATTTTATTGCGAGCCATTCAAGACGTAACGTCTAATGACTTTTTAAGTTCAAGTCAATCTAGATTTATTGATTTGAATTTGAAGTGAATACAGCTGTTCTGTTGCTATGGTTGAGGCTAATTGTACCGTCAGTAGTAGTAATTGTTGTAGGATCGCCAACAATATTAAGGCTACCATAATCTTTGAATACTAAGAGAACGCCGTATTCTTTGAATTCTGCGCCTCTAATATCGCCAGAGCTGATGTCATCCAAATTGATAATGTCGTTGTTTTCAGCGCCATAAACGAAATCATTACCGTTGCCATATTTGTAGGTGAAAATATCTACACCAGCGCCGCCCCAAAGGTCATCATCAACAAATCCAGCGCCGCCCCAAAGTTCACTGCCGCCACTACCAGCAATGAGTATGTCGGATTGATCGTTAGCACCATTAACTACAACCAATTCATTGTAAGATGTACCGTCGAAAGTTCCGCCAGCCTCTTTAACTAAAGCGTGCATGATAATGTCGTTGTCGCTGTCTCTGAACTCCATCAACTTATCTTTAGCATTGGTAATGCGCAAAGAACCTTCATTAGCATTTACTACGAAGTCATTGCCAACAACAACCCAATCTTGCATAGTGCCATGAAAATCAATATTTTCCCACGCAGTGTAATTGTTAATGGTAACATTGCCTTCAGTGTAGACGTATTCGTTGACAATGTCGGTTTCGCCATTGAGAACAGGTTCAGTCGGGCTGCCGTACATTACGTGAACAGCTTCGGAAGTACTAATAAGATCACCAACACCGAGAGTGTCGTTAGTATCTGCTGAAAATCCTAAAGATTTTTCATTGCTATCAGCCATAAAAATCCCTCCAATAAATTAATACGATAAAATTTTAGCACTACTTAATAATTACGTCAAGATTTAATTTTTTTTACGAAATATCTGCCAAATCTACGCACTCAAGCTACAAGTGGCGCTAAATTTTCGTCACGCATAAACTTTGAAAGTTTCCTTACGCCTTCCATTAAGTCAAGGTAATGTTCGCCAGTCAAAGATTGTGACCCGTCAGACATTGCCTTTGCTGGATTGGGATGAACTTCCATCATTAAGCCATCAGCGCCCGCCGCTATTGCCGCTAATGCCATCGGCTTAATCATACGCCATTTTCCTGTACCGTGACTTGGATCAACGATTATCGGCAAATGCGAAAGGTGTTTAACTGCCGCAACTGCCGACAAGTCTAACGTATTGCGCGTGTACGTTTCATAAGTCCTAATGCCGCGTTCACATAAAATTACGTCAGGCGTTCCCGCGTTCATAATGTATTCAGCCGCGTTCAACCATTCATCAATCGTCGCTGAAAGTCCACGTTTCAACATAACAGGTTTTCCACATTTGCCAACTTCTTTAAGCAGACCAAAATTTTGCATATTCCTAGCGCCGATTTGCATAACGTCAGAGTATTCAGCAACTGGCGCAATGCCTTCAACGGTCGTCACTTCCGTTATAATTTTCAAGCCAGTTTTTTCACGCGCTTCAGCAAGATATTTCAAACCTTCGACTTCCAGCCCTTGAAAAGAGTACGGGGAAGTACGCGGCTTGTACGCGCCGCCACGCAAAAATTGTGCGCCACCTTTTTTGACAATTTCAGCCGTCATCAAAAGTTGTTCGCGTGATTCAACTGCACAAGGTCCAGCCATTATGACGGGTTCAGCGCCGCCGATTTTCACGCCGCCAATGTCAATTACGGTTGATTGTGGATGAAATTCACGGCTTGCAAGTTTGTAGCTTTTTGAAATGGCAACGATATTTTCAACGCCATTCATAGCCTCTATGGCAACGGACGCTAATTTAGTTTTGTCGCCGATAACGCCAACGATTTTTTGTTGAGCGCCTTCCATAATTTTAGCTTGAAGTCCAGTTTCTTCAACAGTGTTTACGACTTCGGAAATATCTTTTTCCGTCGCGTCAATATTCATAATTATAACCAATTAAATCTTCCTTTCTATGTTAGCTTTTAGGAATCATTACGCATTCCTCATTACGCATTAATAACAGGGAATGTTCCCAAATCTTTAAGCCAAATACTTTTTTTCTTAACGCCGCCAATCGCATCGTTCAAAGTTCGCCTGTCAACATTATTTTCCAAATCGAAGAAAAAAATATATTCGCCCAATTCAGTCCGTGCAGGTCGTGACTCAATGCGCGTCATATTCACATGGCGAAAGGCAAATTCTTTCAACACTTCACAAAGTGACCCTGCGCGGCTACCGTCAATTTGGCAGATGATTAAAATTTTATCGCCTTTAATCGTAGGAAATTTTTCATTTGGACGGCGGCGAACTTCAAAAAATCTTGTACGATTAGCGGAATTATCTTGAATTTCATTTGCAAGCGTTTCAAGATTATTCAGCTGTCCTGCACGTTTCGTACAAATTGCCGCGTAACCGTCAGAAATTTTTGATTCGGCAACAATTTCAGCGGCGCGTGAAGTACTTGTCGTCGACACCAATTCAGCGTGTGGAAAATTTTTCAGCAGAAATTTTCTACACTGCGAAAGTGGTTGACTATGTGAAAAAATTTTTTTCACGTCGCCAAGTTTTATGCCAGCTTTAACAGCAAGCTGATTATGTACCGTCCAAATAAATTCCCGCGCAATGACAAGTGAATCACTACGCGCCAACGTGTCAAGCGTGATGTTTATTGAGCCTTCTAATGAATTTTCGACGGGTACAAATCCCGCGTCAAGTTCCCCTGCTTCAACTGCCGCAAGTACTTCAAAAATTTCCGCGCAGATTACAAGTTCACGATTCGACGCTAAAATTTCATTTAGACGAAGTGCCGCCTCTTCCGAATGCGTGCCGCGTGGTCCAAGTATGCCGACTTTCTCCATAAATTTTTCCTTAGTCAATGCGCGTATCAAAATTTCCTACCGATTTAACGGCGTATAAAATTTTTTCGTCGCCAACTTCGTTATTTCTATCCATAAAAATTTCTGTGAAGTTTTTATCTGCGCGGAAAGTTGCATTGAAAACGCCGTCAAGCTTTTTAATTTCAGCGGCAATTTTATTTTGCTGAACTTCATCTGCGTTGACGTGCAAAACTTTGTAGTCAAGCCGTTCAATCTTGAAAATTACAGGGCGCGTACCGTCATTGCAGCAAGCTATCATCATATGTTCATCGTTCGTCCAATGCCGCATAATCGAGCCGCCTTGTAACGCGGTGTAAACGTAGCGGCTAAAACAATCCCAAGCCTCCGCGCAGTGAGCGCCTTTGCCCTGCGTCCAAAAAGTATCTTCGTCGCCGTAACGTTCAAAAAAATATTCCGCGCCGACTTCGTAGAATGGACACGCGCCAGACTTTGGATCAGCCAAAAATTTTTCTTGTAAGTCAGGAAAAACTTTTTTTTCAATGACTGTCATTTTGCATTTATACTGCATAAAAATTTCCTCCTTAAAATGTCACGAAGTTTATCATAAAGCATAAAATTTGACAAGTTTGTTATATTTTATAAGCCTATTAAAGCGTCAAACAATTTTCAATTAAAATTTTTTTCAGTTGTTGACAAGTGCAATGATTTTGTCTTATAATTCTGTCAAAATAAATTCCTCGATAGCTCAGTCGGTAGAGCACCTGACTGTTAATCAGGGAGTCACTGGTTCGAGTCCAGTTCGGGGAGCCATTTTGAAATTTCTTGTACGTGGAGTTTGCACGTTGACTTAAATAGACTTTAAGCGGACAATTATTATCCTGCCATTTTGTAAGCGCAGACGTTTTGGAACGAAAAAATTTTGTCCGTCTCAAGACCTCGAAACGTCGGGGTCTTTTTAAATTTACGTGTCGAAAGGGGAACTTGTTATGAAAGTTTTAATTTGCGATTACACTGGCAATTCCTCAAAGTGGATTGACGAATTTATTATCAAAGAAAATCTTGAAGTTGTCGGAACAATTACTTCTGCGACGGATGAAAAGTTGGCGGATAAAAATTCATGGGAATATATTCTTGTTTTTGAAGACGGTATGCAAAAATTTTTCTTGTCAACGATAGCACAGCCCGCGAAAATTCCTGAAAAGCGTATTATTTTTGCGTTGGATTGGAATAATTGGGCAATACACCCTACAGCAGCACAAACTTTGCTGAATCAAATGGGGGGGGGTATAGTTCAACGTCTTTTGCACTTCAATATTGCACGTCATTTAAATTCATATATTGTTGCCAGTACAAAGGACGGTTTCCATTTTATTCACTCCGCCGAAAAAGCTGGGGATCTGTTAAGTAAGGTATATTTTACGCGCAAAAATTTTTCAGCTGATGAATTAGATTTGTTAAATCAACTGGCTAAAGAATTTTATAACGTTGACAATAGCGCTGGTTATTTTTTGGATATAGGCGCACACATCGGCACATCTGGAATTTACTTCGTCAAAAAGTTTGCGCCAAATTTAAAACTTATTGCATTTGAACCCGACGCCGAAAATGTTAAATTTCTTCGCATAAATTTAATTCTCAACGATATGGAAGAAAGTACTGTCATCGAGCAATACGCCGTAGGAGCTACAGATAGCGAACAAATTTTGTACAAAGCTGGGTCAGGTGCTCATAGCTTTTTCAACTATAGGAATGACGTTGAATCAAGCGAATCAATGAAAATTGCCTCATTAGATAGTTATCTTGCAAAAAATAATATTCGTCCTGAAGAAATTAAATATCTTTGGATTGACACCGAAGGTTTTGAAGCACAAGTTGTAGTTGGCGCAAAAAATTTGTTGGCAGAAAATCCTGCGCCACTTTACATGGAATTTAGCCCAACTTTTTGGAATAAATCGGGCTATTACGATAAAATGATGGAAATTCTTTTGCAACACTACGATAAATTTATTTTTATCGGCGAAACGCTAAAAAAAGGAACAAAGACGTTGCAACCTATTGAAAAGTTATGGGAATTTAAAAATTCGACAATTAACAGAATGGGCGCTGCTAGTGAGGAATTGGTACGGGAAAATATTTTCTTAATTAGGAGAAATTTAACATGAAAGTTTTAATTTGTGATTACACTGGCAATTCCGCGCAGTGGATTGACGAATTTATTATCAAAGAAAATGTTGAAATTGTCGGCACAATTACTCCTGCGACGGATAAAAATTTGCTAGCTGAAAAGTCTTCGTGGGAATATCTCCTCATCTTTGAACAGGGCAATAAAAAATTTTTTATGTCATTGGCGCATTTTATGAACATTCCGCCGCAACGTGTAATTTTCGCGCTGGATTGGAACAGTTGGGCGGCACATCCTGCGGCAATGTATACCTTGCTGAATCCACAAGGGGGGGGGCAGCTGGCGTATCGCATCTTGCATTTCAAAACTGCGCGGCAGTTTAATTACTTCACAAGTTGCACGACGGCAGATGGTCTTCATTACGTCGCCACATCAAAGGATAATTACGTCATTAGACCAATGTATTTAAACAATAAAAACCATGCTGAACATGAAATGAAACTTTTTCAACTGTTGACAAAAATTTTTTACGGTATCGATGGTAGCGAAGGTTTATTTTTGGATTTAGGCGCAAATATCGGTACTACTGGAATTTACTTTACAAAAATTCTTGCGCCTAATTTGAAACTTTTGGCGTTTGAACCTGATCCCGAAAACTTTAAACTTTTGCGTGCAAATTTAATTCTCAACGATATGGAAGAAAAAACTATCGCTGAAAATTATGGACTCGGTGACGTTGAAAACGAAATGACAATGTACAGAGATATTTATAATCCTGGTCATAACGGAATTTTTTCTAATGATTCTGGCGTCGAAGCCGAAACAGTGAAAATAATTCCATTGGACAAATATTTTGCCGAAAAAAATATTTCC
>JAFSUE010000050.1 GCA_017445435.1 Selenomonadaceae bacterium
CGTAAATGCTCGTGACGAATCAAAAGACCTTGACCGCCAAGCGCTTACACCGATTGCTAAACATTTCTTGAACGTCAAGAAAGAATTGATTGAAGAATTTGGCTTGAAAGGCTACTTCGATGTCAATCCGAATGTGCTTGATTTCCAAATTCCAGGCGGTATGCTGTCGAATCTTACGAATCAGCTTAAAGAAGCGGGCATGGAAGATAAGTATCAAGATTTGCTTGACGAAATGCCGCGCGTCCGCAAAGATGCTGGCTATCCTCCGCTTGTCACGCCGTCCAGTCAAATTGTCGGCACAATGGCAACTTACAACGTGGCGTATGGTCGCTACGTCGCCGCACCAAAAGAATTTAAAGATTTAGTACGCGGCAAATTTGGTAGAACGCCTGTTCCAGTCGATCGCGATTTCATCACTAAGACGTTGAAAATTCCTGAAGACCAAATTATTGAGGATTGCTCCATTGAAGATGCAAAGGCTCAATCTTTCGACGAATTCAAGGCGGAAATTATCAGTAAAGGTTTCCTCAATCCAACTGATGAAGACGTTTTGAGCTACGCGCTCTTCCCACAAGTAGCCGAAGAATTTTTCAAGAAACATTATCAGCAAATTACTGCTTATCGCAGATAATCGACTGAAAAAATTTAAAAAGTTTTTAGGCTAATAATATTTTTAGAGATTGTTTGTAAAAAAAATCACGGTAACTAGCGGCATTTCAGCGCCGTTATTTAATGCGTAATGAGGAATGCGTAATTCGTAATTATAGCGTTTACATTACGAATTAAGCATTACGAATTCCTAATTAAAAAAAGTGCCGCTATGTTTCTTTTTGATGTTTCTTTGCGCCAAAGAAAAAGTAGTTCAATTAAAAATAAAAATTTTTCAGCTTGATTTTACAAACAACCTTAGATTGATTATGAAATGGCACGTAGACTTTCATATTCTCACGAAGTAAAAAACGAATTGGCGCGAATTTTCGGCGCAGACGTTGACTTATTACGCGCTGAACTTGCCGCAATGTTAGCTGTTAGCGGAAATAAAGTTGATGGGCGAATGGAATTTATAACGTCCAACGCCGCAGTTGCTAGAAAAGTTGTCGCGCTGATTAAAAAAATTTTTACCGATGCTAAAATTGAAGTTGCCGCCGTCCGCCGAAAAGTTCTGCAGAAAACTATGAAGTACGCCGTAAGAATTTTTTTCACAAGTCAGACGGAAAATTTTCTCAACGACCTTTTCAGCGAAAATTATTTTGAAAAGATTGTAGCCCGTCCAATTCTTGGCGTGGCGTACCTGCGCGGCGCATTCTTAGCAAATGGTAGCGTCAATCGTCCTGAAAAAAATTATCTGCTAGACATTAGCTTTCTAACGAAGTCTGCCGCCGAGTTCACGCAAAAAGTTTTTAAAATTTTCGGTATGTACGCGGGCTTGTACGAACGGCGGGGATTTTTCGTCATCTACGTTAAGGAAGGCGATTCAATTTGCGATACGCTTGGGATAATCGGCGCTGAAAAAGCTGTTGAACGCTTTGAAGTTGCACGAAATTTAAAAGAAGTTCGCGCTATGGTCAATCGCATTGTCAACTGTGAAACGGCGAATCTCAACCGAACTATTGAAGCCGCGCAAAGACAAATTGCTGACATTCGACAAATTATCGCAAAAAAAATAAAAGTTGCAGACTACCTGCAACAGACGATGAAATTTCGGCTGAAATATCCAGATGATAGCGTCGCTGAACTTGCCGCGAAGATGGGTTACACTAAACCAGCGGTTATGCACCATTTCAAATTGATTCACGAATTAGCCACTAGCTGAATCATTGCAAAGGGTCTGCACCGTACTGATTAGCACCTTGAGTTCCTGGCACTAACAATATGTACAGCCCAAGTATTACCATTACAATTTCCAACGGTTCAAATTCATATTTCAAAATGAATTGGAGAAAACAGCTTGTAACGCCACCAACGATATAAAGTTTTGCAAGCAGTTCATCTCTATCCATATCGTGAAGACGCCGCACCACAAGGCAATAGCTAGGCACGAACATAATCAGCATTATAATCATCATAAAAAAATTTCCAGCGGTAGAAAGTTCATGCGTCATAGTGTCAAGAAAAATCAATGTGTTTATGAACATTAATATAAAAGTGACGATTGCAAGTACAACATTCCGCTTGAAGTAGCGCAGACGATTAAGCCGACCTTCACGCTTAAAAAAATTTTCAGCAAGCGTTTTATCTTTCACCATAAAAATTTCCTCCGTTCAACTTTGAGCTTGAAGTTCCAAAACTTTATCAGCGATTTTCGGCAACAAATTTAAATCGTGTGTTATGAAAAGACACGCGATATTTTTTTTGCGGCAAAGATTTTTAATCAGCTTGACGATTTGCGCTTGAATAGTCACATCAAGGGCGCTAGTAGCCTCGTCGCAGATTAAAAGTTTGGGTTCAAGTGAAATTGCCCGCGCTATCGCTGCACGTTGACATTCACCGCCAGACACTTCATGCGGATAACGTTCAGCGTATTCAGCGGTTAAGCCGACTTCGACAAGCAGACTTTCAACTTTTTCAGAAATATTTTTAGCGCCGTAATTTTTCAGCGGTTCGGCAATGCTCCATCCTAAAGTTTTGCGCGGGTCGAAAGAATCTTCAGGCATTTGGAAAATCATTTGTACTTTGCTGTAAAAATCTTTCAAGTCTTTAATTTCCGTGACGTTTTGTCCGCACAAAAAAATTTCGCCGCCGTCAGCGTTTAAAAGGTTTGCTACGATTCGCGCAGTTGTACTTTTCCCACAGCCAGACGGTCCGACGATCGCTAAACATTCGCCCGCGTCGATTGAAAAATTTACGTCGTCAAGGATAGTAGACGCTTTACCACCCTTGACGAAAAATTTTTTCAAGTGACGAACTTCTAAAACTTTCACTACTCACTACTCACTAAATTTGCGCGTCAACGTTGTTATCTTCAAAGACGCTAAGAATTTTTGACAACTTAGTTTTCTTGGGATTGTAATCAATAGTCGTTTCGCCGTCATGCGCGTGAATATGCACGTACATAACGCCTGGCAAGCCCAACAAACTTTTTTCGATAATCTTTGCGTTGTCTTCACTGTAACCGTTCGCCGTGAACTGTAAGCGCGTGTTACCGTTATTTTGTCCGCAACCACATTCTGCACACATTTTTATTTGCTCCTTTAAAATTTAAGTTTTAGTTAAATTTTTTGGTAAGTTAAACTTCCAGCGCCAAAATTTTATTTTCAATTTCATCAAGCTGATCTTTCGTCGGTACATTTAAAATTTTAATTTTGTCAAGAATAATTTCAAAACCCGCTGCCTTCAATTC